>JABDLO010000293.1 GCA_013002995.1 Saprospiraceae bacterium
TTTCACTAATAATGGTGGGGCGGGAATCTGCCACCCATCCACGCCGGAGGCGTGGTTCCTTCCCTAAATTGACGTTGTCAATTTCCCTTCGGATCGGTCAGTCATCGCCCCGGGTACAACATACAAGGTTCGTCTATGCCAAGACGGACTCTTTTCATTTAATTATGTGATTTATGTCATAGGAATGCCCATGATCAATGGATAAATTGTGGTTGATAAGAATGAGTATGAGTGTTAGGGCCCAAGGATAACATAATTAAGAGGTTGACTTTAAATCGTACTCCAATGGTTGCTAGAAGAAGCATATTATATACGATCATTCTATTATTTCTTTTCAATCATTTAAATGCACAAGAAAAGGATGGAATTACATTATTCCAGCCCCAGGAAAGATCCAATCATATCAATACAAGAGCTGGCTCATCTGCCAAAACCATTCATTACGATGTAAAATATCAAAGGCTGGAATTGGAAGCTGACCCAGCAGTTCATTATCTAACCGGAATTGTGACAACCTATTTTATACCGGTAGGACAAGACCTGGATGTCATTTACTTTGATTTTAAAGATAATATGACTGTTGATTCAGTCTTTTTTCGAGGTATCAAGCTCGCTTCAGAGAGTATAAATTTTACTTCTTCCACAGAACTGGAGATTACATTAGGTTCAACAGTTAGTCAGGGAAGTCTGGATTCTCTTTCAATATTTTACCAGGGAGCTCCCATATCAGGAGATTTTGGGATATTTAAAACAGCAACTACTTCTTGTACCCAACCAGACTCTATGATTTGGACCTTGTCAGAACCTTATGGGTCTAAAGGTTGGTGGCCATGTAAAGAAACCCTGAATGATAAGGCCGATTCAATAGATATCATTATTACTACACCTTCTAAATATAGGGCAGGAAGTAATGGATTGCTCGTTGGAGAAAGGGTAGAGGGAAGTAAGAAAGTATATCATTGGCGTCATCGATACCCTATACCGGCATATCTCGTGGCATTTGCTGTTGCTGACTATGCTATCTATTCTGATACTATTGATAATCCACTCGGAGGAGAGATCGAGGTCTTAAACTATGTTTTTAAATGTGATTCTACATCAGCTGCTTCTCAAACACCTGATATGGATCCCATGATGAAATATTTCATCAATACTTTTGGGCAATATCCATATGTCAACGAAAAATATGGACATGCTCAATGTGGCTTCGGTGGTGGGATGGAACACAGTACAATGAGTTTTATGGGGAATTTCAGTAAATTATTGATGGCACATGAATTGGCTCATCAATGGTTTGGAAATAAAATTACTTGTGGCAGTTGGCATGAGATCTGGTTGAATGAAGGTTTTGCTACATATTTAGAAGGATTAACATGTGAACAAGGATTTGGGCAGAGAACGTGGGATGGATGGAAAACTGCCCACATTAATTATGTTACAAATGATACAGGTGGATCTGTATATAATCCGGATACCACGACATTAGGAAGGATATTCAGTTCCCGATGGAGCTATAGCAAAGGAGCATTATTGTTACACATGCTCAGATGGAAAATGGGGGATATAGCCTTCTTCGATGCAGTATATAATTACATCAATGATCCACAATTAGAATATAGCTATGCTCACACCGATGATCTTAAGGCTCACCTTGAAGCTGAATATGGTGAAAGCCTCACTGAATTTTTTAATGACTGGTATTATGGGGAAGGGTGGCCTGATTACGTTGTGAATTGGTCTGCTGATCCTTCTTGTAACGCATTAACGGTAAATATCCAACAAAGTCATAGTACAGGCAGATCAACATTCTTTGAAATGCCCTTACCGATTGCATTTTCTGATGGGATATCTGATACGATAGTTGTTTTCCACCAGGAGAGTCCTGATGACACTATTTTTTATTCAGATTTAGGATTTATACCTACTTCTGCTGATTTTGACCCTGATCAATGGCTTTGTGCTAAGAATACTGTACTGGAAGTGGCACCACCATCCCAGGTGACATTATGGAGAGGTGAAACCAATAATGATTGGCATAACCCTTCTAATTGGAGTTGTGGAATACCTGATATGAATCAAATTGTTACTATACCTAAAGGAACACCAGAATGTATAATTAGAAATGGTCAGGCAGTGACATGTAAATCACTTATCGTTGAGGATGGTGCAACTATAAAGGTAGAGGAGGGAAGTACCTTAAATGTGACTCAAGAGCTACTCCAAGAATGATGGCCTACCTTCTAATTATTGAAAACTTCTTTGAATAGGTTTGATTTTTAGATTCAACTAAAATGATGTAAGTTCCTGAAATTAAATCACTTACATCCAAATAATTGAGGTTCTTATTCATGCTTCCTCTTTTTACTGACTCACCCATTAAGGTTATAATTTCATATTTTTCTATTTCCAATCCTGATTTAATAAAAATTTCTCCATGGCTTGGATTTGGATAAATTGAAAAGTTATCTATAATGATGGGATCGAGTGAGGTGGTTTGATTGCTCAGTGTTTTGTTCTTGAAGAAATCCCAAATGACCTCACTTGCTTTTACATCCTGGTTGGTAACACCCAGGGTAAGAAAGGCTCCAGGCCACGTATGAGCTCCATTATCAATTTTATATAGGATTACTTCTGTATTGTTATCACAATTGGTAATTGAAATTCTCTGAGCAGTTGAACCATCATTCTGGTTTATATCTTCAATATCAAGGGTATCAATATTTGAACTACATTGATTTTGTATTGACCAGTAATTAAAAAGTGAATCAATACCAATATTTAAATCTTCCATCCCATCATAAGGCACAGTAGCATCATCAGTACCATGGAATTGCAAAATAGAAAAAGACCTGCCTGGTTCACAATCCATTGCTAACGTAGGAGACATACTGCCGGTTACAGAAGCTATTGCAGCGATTTTGTCGTTCAGTTCACAAGCTAATCTGTATGACATGAATCCTCCATTGGACATACCGCAGGAATAAATACGCTCAGCATCGACAGAATAGTCTTGAGTCAATTTATCTATTAAGGCAGAAGTAAAACCGACGTCATCAGCTTCACTTCCAAAATCCCATCCCACATTCCATGAATTAGCTATTCCATTGGGATAGCAAATAAAAAAATCATTTGCTTCACCAACCCGATTCATGTCTGAGTAAAACTCTTGCTCAGCGTTATTTGACCCAAAACCGTGAAAATTAAAAACCAAAGGGTATGAATTACTTCCATCATATGAAGCAGGAATGAATAAACGGTAGTTTCGTTCAATTCCATCATGCATAATGGTTTCATTGATAATATTCTGTGCCGAAATGAAATTGATTAGAAAAAGGCAAAATAGTGTAGATAGAAATTTCATAAATGAGTTTTGAACAAGGTTTAAATGAATTCTAATCGATTATGGTTTAAATATAATGGTAATAAAAAAGAGGTTATGCAATTGCACAACCTCTTTTAAATCTATTTTCCTTATGTTAATCTATCACAACAAATTTCTTGGAAATTGCATTTTCATCTGAAATGATGTGTAAGACATAAACACCAGGGCTAAAGCTTCGTACGTTAACCCTAGAGCTATTCAATCCTTTGTTAATATCAATTCTTTGGTTGAGAACAGATTTTCCATTTACATCCATAACAACCATTCTGACCTGGCTTTCTGTATCACTTGTGTAATTAACATTTAATATGTCATTTACCGGGTTAGGAGCTAGGCTCAATGATGTTTCAAAGTCAGGAGTCTTGTTATCATCTGGGTTGATAAATGCAGCTGATGATAAACAACCGGATATTTCTACATCATCGAGATAAATCCAATCAGAATTACCTGATGCATCACATCTGAATCTGAGTCGTGTATTGGAGCTAAATGGCCCGGGAATTACTACTGAATCCCAATATCGCTGATTATTTACGAATTCATCATCTTTGTTCCATTCTTCTACAGTAGTGTAAGATCCGCCACCATTTGTTGAAACCTGTAACCAGAAATCTTCACTAGAGTTATCCATGCTTCTAGGATAGTATGAGAAGGACACAGTTAATTCTTCATAAGAAGTAAGATCAAGGTTATCAGTTGTTGTTGTAGAGGTTGAAGTATTATCTCTAAGTCTCACGGGGCTACCGGTGACTGCATAATTACCATCTTTACTACTTCTTCTACAGTCACTTCCTCCGTCGTTCCAGATACCCCATCCTGAATCAAAGTTGTTGAAGTTGATGACCTGGTAAGAACATCCGGTCTGACATGGTGCACAATTAGGATTAGTTCCTCCACAATCCACACCTTCTTCATCTCCATTTTGGACTCCATCACCACAGGTTTCACAACTGCCATCATCCTGAGTAGCAGAAGGATCATAATTGTGGGAATCAGGATCAGTACATCCTGGAATTATTACAGTACAATCATCACAATTAGGATTGGTTCCACCACAATCAATCCCTTCTTCATCACCATTCTGAATACCATCAGAGCATGTCTCGCAGCTTCCATCATCGACATTGGCACCTGGATTATAATTGTGAGCTGTAGGATCCATACATCCCGGGATCGGACAATCAGAACAATTAGGATTGGTACCACCACAGTCTACACCTGTTTCATCACCATTTTGAATACCATCGGAACAGGTTTCACAGCTTCCATCATCTTGATTGGCTGCAGGATCATAGTTATGCGCACTAGGATCCATACATCCTGGAATAACCGGCGATCCATCCACGCAGAAATTAGTGGTTTCTGAAGAGCCGAAAGCACCTCCACTTGCTAATGTACTTCCATCGGAATCATCTGTCAAAGTATACGAGCCCGAACCATATTGACAACATAAGCCATCACCATAGGAGTCATAAATGATAAAATCAAAACAACCATCTATCAGGCAGATATTTTCGACGACAGTTGACCCATCAGGGAATGAACCATATGGGCCTCCGGAATCAATTACATTACCTCCACTTACAACTTGCCATGTAGTTTCTTCAGGATAATTGTCAAGCACAATGGTCAATGTAACACCATTATCCAAGCAAGGACAAGGAGCACAGTCGCTTCCACCACAATCAATACCTTCTTCATCTCCATTCTGAATTCCATCCGTACAGGTAGGGCATGCAGGACAAACACCTCCACAATCCACACCTGTTTCATCCTGGTTCTGAATGCCATCATCACATGTAGGAGGTCCACAAGGAGATGTACATGATGCGTTGTTAACAGAATTTCTGATCACATTACCTGGTTGGGGACCAAATCCTTCATTGAAGTTTATTCCTACACTCTGGAGGTGACAATAAGACATTAAGGTACCCCCTTGTGAAGGGTATCCAGGAAGAGCACAAGACCCTTCAGTCTGACCTGCACAGCCATCTATTGCAGTATTGTTTCCATTCCACACGCATGCATGTGTGTGTCTGGATCCCCATAAATGACCAAATTCATGTGTAGCTACCATAACTGACCATGAATAGGTTGGAACTGTTGAGTAGGTAGAGTTAATACTAGAAAAACATAAACTATTGTCTACATTGGAATTACAAATTCCAGAAAATCCAGCTGCTATACCTCCGCTTGCCTGGTAAGAGAACAATTGTCCCAGATTTCCATTTATGCTACTAATATTAGCTTGAAAATCAGATAACATACCTGAGCTACTCGTACTGCTGTAAGGACTTGTTACATCCCAGACAACAATCTGAGAAACAACAGAAGATATGCTTTCATTGGCATAAAGCGTAATCACCTGGTTCATAAGTCCGGAAATGTAATTGGTTGCTCCGGTTACACCTCCTTTATCATTGTGTATGTCATTATCAACTTCAATGTAGAGTCTGATACAGTCCCCTGGAGCCCTTGAACTTTCTGTATCATTCCTAAGTTCTTCAGGTTTGTATCCGATCCCATCATCGATGGTTCCACATTCCAGGCCGAGGTCCGTAATTACGTTGAAATCGTCATATATAATGTGTTTATTTGAATTCTTCAATTTACCGATGACCAGGTTGCCATCCTCTGAAGATATGAGTCCAATGACTTCGTCATTATAAAAGCTTACAGCTGCAATAGAAGTGGGATCTCCTTTAATTATCCCTCTATAGTGGACTCCTTCATTGTAATTAACTGCTGTTTTATCAGATCCTTTAACGACTGAGAAGTCTTCGGTGAAAATATTGACTTTGACCAGCTCGAGATCAAATTGAGACCTATAAGTACTCGGAATCGATAATTCCATAGCATTTGACTTCGTACCCTGGATGGCTTTTAAGCTGGAAGGGGCAATATTGAAGATATTATAATCTGTTATATTGTCTTCAATGTTAAGGTCAGCTCTGGTGGTTCTGGAATCAATTTCTAAAATGGCTGTGGGATTAAAAAGTTGGTTGTTGTTTTTGGCTTCTTTTACCAGATCAATTGGTTTAAGAGTTTGCTGGCTGTAGCCAAAAGAAAAGATACAGGTTGCCATGACAACCATGAGTAGATTCTTCATCATGTCGTTCAGTTTGGTGAATTAAGTTGTTTAATATACAACCCCTTTAAACCTAATTATTGAAAGCTTACCAAGCGAAAAGTAAAATTTTCAATAAGTTAAATGGATAACTCAATATAGAAAATTTTGCGGTAGTCATAAGTAAGGGTAAACCCTGATATTTTTACAATTCTAAAAATGTCGTCTATTTTACATTTTTAAATTCAAAAGTTACATGTTTTATGGAATGGGTGAGGTCGTATTTGTTTTCAGGATTTTTGTTGAACCTAAATTTATTTAGTATAAATCGTGATTAATTATACTCTAGTATTCCATTAAGTCTCTTAATAAACTCATATACATCTCTGTATGAATTATAGAGGGGAGTAGGAGCAGCACGGATAATATTAGGTTCTCTCCAATCCAGAATGACACCGCTTTCCCTTATTTTATGATAGATTTTTTTGTCTCCATCCTTAATCCTGATGGATAGTTGACAACCGCGTTTTTGTGGGTCTTCAGGAGTAATGATTGAAATGGCGGGTTGATTTAAACTGTTGATCAAGAATTCTAAATAACTAGTCAATTGAATGGCTTTGGACCTGAGCTTATGCATTCCTGCTTCAGAAAATAATTCCACCGAAGCTATCATAGGGGCAAATGAAAGGATAGGAGCATTACTCATCTGCCAGGATTCTACTGTAGGTGAGGGATGGAACTCATCTTCCATTAAGAATCTGCGTGCCTTGTCCTGACCCCACCAGCCAGCAAGCTTCGGAATATCATTGTCTTTAAGGTGCCTCTCATGAACAAATACACCTCCAAGGCTTCCGGGACCTGAATTCATATATTTATAGGTACACCACACTGCAAAGTCAGCACCCGTGTTGTGTAGATTTAAAATGATATTACCGGCACCATGAGCACAATCAAAGCCTACCATACATCCTTTTTTATGTCCGGCTTCTGTAATGGCTTTCATGTCAAAGACTTCACCGGTAAAATAATTAGGATTACCTAAAATGATCAAAGCGATCTCATCTCCACGCTTGTCAACAATGTCAAGCAAATCCTCTAGTCTGATGGATTTTTCACCGTCGCGGGCTTCTATTTCAATTATCCCGTCGTCAATTCCGTAGCCATGGAACTTTAACTGAGATTGGACGGCGTACTTATCAGATGGAAATGCCTCTTTTTCCATGAGGATTTTATATCGGTTTTCAGTCGGTCTGTAAAATGACACCATCATCAGATGAAGATTGACGGTAAGGGTATTCATCACCACCACTTCCTCCGGTTTAGCACCTACAATGTCTGCCATGGGTTGATTGACCAATTCATGAAATGTGGTCCATGGGGTAGTACCTGTAAAGTGTCCCTTGACGCCCAGTTCCTTCCAGTCTCTCATCTCCTTCATTACCTTATCCTGCGCACCTTTTGGCTGTAAGCCCAGTGAATTTCCGCACAAATAAATGAGGTCTTCTCCGTTTTCTCCTTTCGGAAAATGAAACTGCTCTCTAAAGTGAGATAGTTGATCTTCTCGATCTAGTCTTTCCGCTTCTTCTATACCAGTAGAATAGAAGGTAGGTTTAGTAGTGTGCTCTGTGATCATGATTAATGTGATGAGTTGAAATAAAAACCAAGATTTTTAAGAATGGTTTTCGGTAATTGTGGAAGTCGACTTCTCGGGATCATTAAAGTCGAGATTCCATGAAGATCCCTGTAAATATGATGACGCTCTGTAGTCTCCCGCAAGTATTGATATCCTGATGAGCCGCCTGTACCAATTTTATTACCTAGCATACGCATGACCATCTGTGAGTGCCTAAACCTCCATGTGGTTAGCATTTCATCAATATCCATGAGGCAAGTAAGGTAATTGAAGGGCTGGTGCAGTATAGGTTCATCCCTGTAAAGATTGATCAATAATGCTGCAATACTAGCTTTATAACTCAACCTGACTTCGCCTTTTTTTATTTTCTCAAGGTGTATGTTCATATCGAAAACAGCATTGAAATAGGTATTGGTTGATCCCAGCATCATAAGCCGCATTTCCTTTTCATCCTCTGTTAGAAAATGTGACAAGTTAATCTCTTCCTTTTCTTTGTTCAGCATTTCCTGAACTGACTTCTGATAATGATCTAAAAACTTATAATTGCCCATTTCAAGGAATGGTGTACGTTCCAACCAGTCTTCAGTATAATCGAATAATGATTTACCTGAGTCTGTCTCTATCAGTTCATCAGCTTGTTTTTCCTTGAATACGGAGGTGTATGGACATCCTCCAAGCTTGATCCTTTGATCAGATTTTAGCCCAAGCAAATTTTCGATTTTTCTAAATTGAAAACTTTGAAAACCTGAAGCAGGAAATAAGTAATTCCTGAAATCAAGAAAATCCAAAGGTGTCATCGTTTCCATTATAGAGATCTGCTGTATGAGCAACTGAAATATTTCTTTAACTCTATTGAGACGATGTACAGATACATTTATATTGCGCTCATCAACTTTTTGATCTCTAAACATATCTCGTACTGACTCCAGCTCATGGATGATCTGTTTGAACCACAATTCATAAGCTTGATGTACTATGATAAAAAGCATCTCTTCATGTGCCGGACTTCCTTCTATGGCACTGCTCCGGGGATGCTGAGCTGACAGTATTTCATTTAAACCAAGATAATCCTGGTAGTGGACATTGGAGTACTTCAAGTCTTCCATAAGGTAGATTAAGGTTATTAAGGTTCCATGAAGATAGCTTGTGAAGATGAATTCCCCTATAAAATTCATTATTTCAATCGTGTCAATATAGGATTGAATGCTTTACTACTCATTGACACCATATCTCCGACTTTCATATTCTGTATTTCACTATGATGAGCTGCGACTTTTACGACCTGCTTTCCCACAAGAATAGATACAATATTAAGTATTTCATCATGTCGGATATTAACGATTTCACCTGATATCTGAAAATTGGTAAGAGCTGTTTTTTCTGAAAATACAGTTAGAGGATTACCTTGTTTAATGATCTTGCCTTCGTCCAGTACATATATTTTATCTGTAAGTGCGATCACTTCTCCCATATCATGGCTCACTAAAATTGTAGTTATTCCATATTGAATGATTTGATCAGCCAGAACTTTTTTCAATATGGACTTATTCTCAATATCGAGTGCATTAAAAGGCTCATCTAAAAGCATGAGTTTTGGCCTACGAAGAATGGCCCTGGCTAGCTCAACTTTTTGCTTTTGACCTCCGGATAGTACCCTGATATTTTTAGTCAAGTGATCACTCAACTGAAAATTATTAGCGATGTTGAGCAGTTCAACTTTTTTCCATTTGCCTTGAGCGGCATAGTTGAGATTCTGTAAAACACTCATATGAGGAAATAAAGAAGTACCCTGAAATACCATTGCGATCTCCCTTGATTGGATAGATGTATTAATTCTTTCTTCACCATCAAACCAAACCTTTCCATCATAAACAATGCTCCCTGAATCAGGCTTTAATAACCCGGCAATCATTCTCAGAATACTTGTTTTTCCAGAACCAGAAGGACCATATAAAGCGATAACACTTTCTTTCTGAAATTCCAGCTTGATATCTATCCGAAAATCTTCGGAAGGCCCACTCAGATATTTCTTAATGTTAATCTTAGGCATGATTCGAGAACTTAAGAACATTACCATTACGCGAGTAAACCAAGAGTAATACGATAAATGAAACAACAAATAATATCATTGAATAAAAATGTGCCCCTGCATAATCTAGAGATTCTACGCGATCATATATTTCAATGGAAGCAACCTTAGTTACTCCTGGAATACTTCCACCTATCATCAATACTACTCCAAATTCTCCTATAGTATGTGCAAATGATAATATAACACCGGTGAGTATAGATGGCTTAATATTAGGCAGGAGGACACGCCATAGGGTTTCCCATCTACCTTTTCCGAGAATGTATGATGCTTCCTTAAGAGCAGGATCTAATTGCTTAAAACCTGATTGAATAGAATGAACCATAAAGGGCATGCTGTAAATTATGGAAGCTAATACCAAACCTTCAAATGAAAATATCAACTGGAGTCCCAGGTAATCCTTCAATACAGAGCCAAAACCTCCATTAGGGCTAAATGCAATTAAAAGGTAGAATCCTAAAACAGTAGGTGGTAATACCAGGGGCATGCTTATGAAGGACTCAATGACAGGCTTAAGACGAGATTGAGTGAAAGCAAGCCAATAGGAGAGCGGTAGTGAAATGATAAATAATAAGATCGTAGTGATCACCGCCAGTTCAAAAGTCAATATTAAAGGTTGCCAATCCATTAATGCGAAAGTAATACTTCATTGGTTTTTATCATTGCGGTAACCTTATCTCCTTTACTCAGACTTAATTCAGAGGTGGCATCAACTGTTATCACAGAACGTACTTCACCAACTTCACACTCTATCACAACTTCTGCTAATATATTACCCTGTTTAACAGATTTTATCATACCTCTGAATTGATTTCTTAAGCTTATTTCCTGATCCCACCCTTTACCTATAAAGACTTCAGTCTCCTTAAACATAATAGTTACAGAATCATTTAACTTAAATCCTGAAGATCCATCCTGATGGTTAATGACGATAGATTTCATCATCTGATCTCCACATTTCAAGTTGATCAGACTTAAACCATTATCAGAATTTATATCGGTTATTATTCCTGTTATTTTATTCATAAAGATTGAGTGTAACCATATTCCTTCAATAAATTGATGCTGTTATCATCATTTATATAATCAATGAACTTTTTACTTGCTTCAATATTGGTCGATGATTTAAGAATAGCAATACCATGTGATATGGGTTGATATAGACTGTTTTCTATTTTAATCCACAGGCCATCAGAGGAGAAATGAGTTGAGTGAATCAAAGATTGTGATGTAATACCAGCTTCGACTGCTTCTGTCAATAGGAACTGATTGGTCTGGGTTACACTTTCGCCAAATACTAATTTATGCTTTATTTGTTCCCACATATTAAGTTTCATAAGAGCTTCTTTGGCTGCTTTACCATAAGGTGCTATTTCAGGATTTGGAATGGCGATTTTTTTAATACGCTCTGAAAGTAACAATTGTATATCAGGGTCTTGTGCTTGTTGTAAGGTCCAAAGAATCAATCTTCCCTCAACAAATACATCTGGTTCATCAAGCAATTCATTTTGCTCTTTCAATAAGTCCAGATATTGAATATCTGCAGATATAAAAATATCAAATGGCGCACCATGTAATATCTGAGCCATCAATTTTCCTGAAGAGCCAGTTATAACTTCAACTTTAGTTTCGAATTCTTCATAATAATTATCACCGATCAAAGTAATAGGTTCTGTGAGGTTAGATGCTACTGCAATCCTTAGAGTTTTGGTTTTATTGGAGTTGCAGCCTACAACAAAATTCATGAATATCAGTAATATAAAGTAACGATAGATAACCATATAAAATTTCTTATTGTCTACCTCATCTTAATCAAGGTAAGTATTAATTAAGTATGCATCCGGCGGGCAAGTTTAACCAATTCATACCATATAACCGAAGCAATTCCAATCACAATGCAGATAATTAAATTTAGATTACTTAATGGGGCAAATTCAAAAAACTTCCTGACCGGAACAAAAAACAACATCATAGCCAATAATCCAATGGTAAGAGATAGCATAAGGATAAGCAGATTGTTCTTGTACTTCAAAGTAGTAACAATAGAGTAATAGAATGATCGATTAACCAGAGTAAGGAAAATATTGGCAATAACTAAAGTTGTAAAAACTAAAGTTCGGGTGGTGTCTTCATCAGATGAATCTCTCAGTGCATAGTGATACATGAATAGAGCACCAATGGTAATAGCAAGCCCCTGAATGGTTGATCCTAGCAGTTCCTGATAATTAAAGAAGTTTAGAGTGAATGATTTAGGAGGATTAACCATTAAATTTTTCTCAATAGGTTCATTTTCGAATATGATAGAACAAGTAGGTCCCATGATCAATTCAAGTGTGATTACATGGACAGGTGAAAATATATTGGGATAGACCCATCCCAGTATGAGGGGAATAGAGACAATGAGTATGATTGGTATATGTATAGAAATGATGTATCTAATGGCCTTCTTAAGATTGGAGTGTATCCTTCTTCCCATACTGATGGCATCAATCATGGTTGCCAGGTCATCATCCTTTAATATAAGGGATGCGGATGACTTAGCAATTTCAGTGCCTCTACGGCCCATTGCTACGCCAATATGTGCAGCTTTTAGTGCAGGGCCATCATTTACACCGTCACCAGTCATTGCCACTATCCGACCTGATGACTTTAAGGCATTGATGATTTTTAGTTTTGCCTCTGGAAACATCCTTGAAAACACAGATGTAGTTATAGCTATTTCCTCCAAATTTTCATCGCTTTGTTTCATTATCATATCTCCAGAAGCATGGGAGATTGGATCCTTCCATCCGATTTTTCTAGCTATAGCCAGGGTAGTATTCTTGTTGTCTCCGGTTATGATCTTTGTACGGATTCCGGCATTCTTAAATGCTGTAATGACTGAAGAGATATTGTCCTTAGGAGGATCATAGAATGCAATCAACCCGAGGAAGCTGAAATTGATCTCACGTTGATCGGTGGGGAAGTTAGTGTTTTGTAGGTCAGCGTGAGCGACGCCTAGAATCCGGTACCCTTCATTAGAAAGGTCTTCTGCAATGTTGGTAATCTCATTAATTTGGGTTGTTGTGAGATCTGAGCATGCAATGATCGACTCCAATCCACCTTTGGCGGCAGTGATTATTTCAGATTTCTTATTGCCATAGATATGCGTCATCATTGGTGGGGTGCCTTCCAATGGATATTCATGAATCATCTTGTAATCATTCCTGCGATCTTTAATGCATATGGATGAATAAGTATCATGAATCGATTTTTCCATAGGGTCGTAGGGTAGAGGTTCACTCGCCCACATGGCCATTTCAATGAGTTTTCTTTCTGAGTCATTCAATGCTTCCTGAGGTGAGACAACCTTGCTGGAATTCAAGGCATATATCCTGGCCAGTTTCATCTGATTGATTGTCAAGGTTCCTGTCTTGTCGGCACAGATGACATCTGCCATGCCAAGGGTTTCAACGGTCTTGACATCCTTGACTATGACTCCCATATTCATTAATCGATATGCGCCAATGGCCATGAATGTAGTAAAGGCAACAGGTATTTCTTCCGGAAGTACACTCATTGCCATTGTCAATGCCTTCAGTAAACTATCCAGTGCATCATTTGATTTTAGAAAGTTCAGTACCCAAACCAGGATAAAAAAAAGAGTGCCAATAATGACCATTCCTTTTACAAACCGATTGATCTGAATCTGAAGAAGTGAAGGTTCTCTTTTTATTTCCTTCAGATGTATTCCAATCTTCCCAATCTGGGTTTTATCCCCAATGGCACTAACTTTTATTACAGCCATACCAGAAGAAACCTGTGTACCTCTATAAACATCATCCTCACTACTCTTGGCAACTGATAAAGACTCTCCTGTGAGTAAAGATTCATTAACGGTAAAGTCATAAGAATTTAAGACTTTTCCATCAGCAGGAATGGTTCCTCCTTCCTCAACAATGGCAACATCATGGATCACCAGGTCATTGATAGGTATTTTATCTTCCTTGCCATCTCTGATGACCTTACAATCCGGTTGAATCAATTCCTTAAGATGTTCAAGGGCGGTTTTGCTTTTGTGATCCTGGAAAATTGAGATGGCTGCAACTAATATTATGGCAGCAATCATGAATATAGCATCACCGCTATGACCAGTTACAAAATATATGAACGCGGCAGCCAATAATAGGAGAATCATAGGCTCAGATAGGACATCGACCATTACGGTTAAAATATGATTCTTCTTTTCAATCGAAATTTTATTATTCCCATAAAGATTTCTGGATTCAATAACTTCTTCGGTGCTCAAGCCTTTAATATGGAGGTCTTCTATTTTCATAGGATGTTAATGCTAAAATACACTTCTTCAATTAGATTATTATGTCCCACTCCATTTGTTTCAAGAAAGCTTATAGGATTGGTTTATACATACTGAATGATGTTCTTGGGGATAAAAAGGCTTTGACATTTTACTGCCAAAGCCAAATACAAAAGTTGTAATACGTACTCGTATTATTTTAATCAATCAATTTATACTGAAGATTAGATTTGATCATTATTCAAGGATATTGATGTTTTTTTCTTCACATATTTTTTTTAATTCATCGGGCCAGATGGAAACTGTGACTTCTCCAAGGTGAGCAGTCCTTAATAAATACATATAAGTTCTTGCTTGCCCAATCCCTCCTCCTATGCTGAGAGGGATTTCATCATTCATTATGGCCTGGTGATAAGGTAATTCAAGATAGTCTAGTTGGTCAGCAATTTCGAGTTGTAATTTGAGCGTCTCTTTGGTTACCCTTATTCCCATTGAAGAAAGTTCATGTCTTCTTTTGGTAACCGGGTTCCATACCAGGATGTCTCCATTTAATCCGTAGTATTGGTCTCCTTCTTTTGTGATGGTAGGAGTAATCCAATCGTCATAATCCGCAGCTCTCATTTCATGTGGATAGCCATCATGCAATACTTTTCCGATACCCACTATGAAAACAGCTGGATGTTCTTGAATTAGTTTTGTTTCTCTCTGTTTTCTAGGGAGGTCAGGATACATTTTTAGAATATCCTCAGCATGGAAAAATTCTAATTTTTCGGGAAAATCAGGGTACCTGTCATCTTTTAGTTCGGGAAATTTTTCCTGAACTACTTTTCCTGCATCTCTTATCACTGACCAGATGTCATTAACAGCGTCCTTAAGGTATTGAAGGTTTCTGTCTTTCTCTTCTACTCTTTTCTCCCAATCCCATTGGTCTACATAAGAAGAGTGGTCATGATCCAGAAAATAATCTTTTCTTACAGCCCTCATATCAGTATTGATTCCTTCACCTACTTCACATTCAAATTGTGCAAGGGCCATTCTTTTCCACTTTGTAGCTGCCTGGACTACTTGTGCTTCAAGTCTCTTCTTAAGGCCTAAGCCGGCAGGAAATTCCACAGGAGTTCTTGACCCATCTCGATCCAGATAATCATTAACACCACTATCTTTTCTCACAATGAGCGGAACTTGAACCATTTGAAGGTTAAGTTTTTCAGCCAGGCCTTTTTCAATGAAGTCTTTAATCATATAAAGCGCTTTCATTCTTCTCATCGGACTTTGTAGAGC
Source organism: Saprospiraceae bacterium (assembly GCA_013002995.1). GTDB lineage: Bacteria > Bacteroidota > Bacteroidia > Chitinophagales > Saprospiraceae > JABDLO01. Next base: position 15,750 of record JABDLO010000293.1, read on the forward strand.
TTTATAATCAGTAGGCAGTACTTTTTTGACCTCTTCGTAGGTGCTTATGCCGGGACCGGCAAGGTCGGATACTTTGTTTAGCATTTTGATTAGGATTTTAAGTGAATAGTTCTGTTCATATGGATGCAATGCGACCATTTTTGCTTAAAGCAAATAATGAATCAAATAAATTCTTAAAGAGAATAATTTACTTCTTCTAGTACGAAAAATCAGTGATTATTCTCATATCCGGGGATGACCATAAAAAGGAAAAAGATGGTTGAAAATTCAATTGTTCAGATGAGTTCATAGGCATCAAAACTCCTGAAGGATTTCCTTGGTTGATTTAACCGTGCAGAATTCACCGTTTAGGATACAAAGTTCAATTTCATGAACCTGGTCAGCAGGAATTATTTTTCCTGAAAGTGTTTTTTTGTCAAATGCAGCAATAGCGTCCTCTATGAGGTAAGTTTCAAATCCAAGATTTCCAGACATCCTGGTAGTAGTAGAAATACAATGCTCTGTCGTTAATCCGCAGATAACAATTGTTCTGATTCCAGCTCCCTTTAATAAAGAATCAAGGCCAGTTCCAATGAAAGCACTATTGACGGATTTCTCTATAATTGGTTCACTACCTTTCGGAAGTGCACAATCCTTAAATTCGTTCCCTGGTTGACCTGCCCTCAGTGGAGAGTCAAAATGAGTAGAGTTATGTTTGACATGATAAATAGGCCATTTCTTTGATCTCCAAAAATCAATAAGTACATAAATATTGTCTTCAGCCTCAGGATTATTCCTTTTACCTCCATAGTACTCAACCTGGTCAAGGCCTTTTTGAATGTCTACACATAACAAACAAGGATATGATTCGTGATTCATTACAATTGAGATCTGATTCAGTTGTAAAATAAAAAACCCTGGTCGAAATTATTCAACCAGGGTGATAAATAAACTTTAACCTGTTTAAATGAAAGTTACCTTTCCTGAAGCTACATCGTACATAGCTCCTACAATGGCAATCTCTCCATTTTCTTCCATTTCATTGAGTACGTAACTGTCCCTTCTGGTCTTTTCAATGGTCAGACGTACATTTTCTTCTGCTACTCTATTGACAAAACTAATATTGGAAGAGTTTCTGTCTTCTCCTTCAGCTGTATCAATGTTGTTAACTGCGGGTTGAATTTTATCCAACATCTGAGATAGGTTACCTAGTTTAGCATTGTCACAAGCTCCTTTGACAGCTCCACATGAGGTGTGCCCCATGATCACTATTACTTTAGAACCTGCTAGCTTGCATGCAAATTCAAGACTACCCAGGATATCAGGATTGACAAAATTTCCAGCAATTCTTGCATTGAAAATATCTCCAATTCCCTGATCAAAAATAATTTCTGTAGGGATCCTGGAGTCAATGCAAGAAACCACAGCAGCAAAAGGGTATTGACCTTTTGCTGTGTCAGAAACCTGACCATTTAAGTCTCTTGAGAGCGGATCTTTTTTGACAAATCTTGCATTGCCATCTTTTAATAATTGAACGGCAACCTGAGGTGAAATCAGAGATTGTGTATCTCTGGTCTGTGTTTTAGAATTGTTTATTTCTGAAACCATGATGATTTATTAATTTTTATAATGTTCTAATTTAATACTTCTTTTCTATCTAATACTTCTCGTCTGTATTGTTTCAACACATCCTGGAAAACTTTAGCTTGAGATACTGATTTTCCTTTTCTTTTCCTTTCTATTAATTGGACATCGATATTTAGCGTTTTTGCATGAATCATAAAGTCTTCAATGATCTCTACTACATCAACATCCATATTTATTGTTTTGGAGGCATCAATAATCACAGTTGTATCAGCTGGGATTTCATTTAACGCCCTTTGAATATTGGCCTTATTAAGAAAAGTTACATCTTCCGATAGCTCTAATCTGATTGTATCTACTGCAGGCAAGTGTTCATCTTTTTCAAATAAGAATGGAATTTTATAATTATTGTACAAGATATACATAATTGCTACAACCATTCCGATTCCGATGCCGACCAATAAATCTGTAAATACAATACCCAATATTGTTACCATAAATGGAACAAAACTGCTCCACCCTTGTCTATACATCTGCTTGAACAATACAGGTTTGGCCAATTTATATCCAACTACAAATAATATTGCAGCCAGACAAGCCAATGGAATCATATTTAATATGAATGGGATAGCCATTGCACAGAACAATAAGATGAATCCGTGAAGGATTGCAGACATCTTTGTCTTTCCACCTGACTGTATATTTGTTGAACTTCTTACAATAACCTGAGTCACAGGGAGACCTCCGATCAATCCTGAAACCAGATTTCCTATACCTTGAGCTCTTAATTCCTTATTAGCAGGTGATACTCTTTTTAACGGATCTAATTTATCTGTAGCTTCCAGACACAACAATGTTTCAAGGCTTGCTACAACAGCAAGTGTCATGGCTACTGTATAAACCTTAGGATTTGCAATCTGAGAGAAATCAGGGAAAGTAAACTGGCTGAAGAATCCAGAAAGACTATCAGCAACAGGGATCGCAACAAGATGCTCAGGAGCAAGAGCCAAGCTAGTTCCAGCAAATGATATAGATAAAATAATTCCAACAATAACTGCTACCAGTGGTCCCTGGATGAATTTAGTCAGGGTGAATTTCTTCATAAACTTCTGCTCCCATAGTATTAATATGAATAAGGATACAGTTGTTACAACGATAGCACCTGGTGTGACGGCTTCAAACATGTGCCACAATTCAGATATGGTATTATGGCCGTCAGGTTGATTAAAAGCAAAACTTCCTTCATAGTCTTTGTCATAACCAAAGGCATGTGGAATCTGCTTTAGGAAAATGATAACACCAATACCGGCAAGCATGCCTTTAATGACTGATGAGGGGAAATAATAACCAATAATTCCAGCCTGAAGTACACCTAGGATAAATTGAATTATACCGGCAATTACTACGGCAAGAAGAAAGATTTCAAAGGCTCCCAGATCTTGAATTGCAGTTAATACTATAACTGCAAGTCCGGCAGCTGGTCCACTTACACCTAGAGGAGAACCACTTAATGAGCCTACAACAATACCTCCAACTATTCCGGCTATAATTCCTGAAAACAATGGTGCGCCAGAGGCAAGAGCAATTCCAAGACAGAGAGGAACTGCAACAAGAAATACGACTATACTAGCCGGAAAATCACTTTTTAGATTTTTGAGAATGGATAACTGATTGTTCGCTTCCATGATTAACAATGTTAAAGTTTAAGAAAAATAGTTGTTAAGTTCACTCAATGAGTGACAGCAATTGAAGGTTACATATCAGGAATGTTCAGGAGGGGGAGAGGGTATTTCATCCCATGGATTGTGATGAAGAATAGCCTTGAATTCAATCGCTAATAAGTTGTTAGATTCAAATTCATTCTTAAAATTCAATAGATTGGCTAATTCCTCAATATAGTCTCCTAAATTCTTTTCAGATTTTTCTTTTGATTCTGATTCTGAAGAAGATTCTTTGGTAAGTTCAATGTTGATATCACATCCAGCAAGAAAATC
>JABDLO010000303.1 GCA_013002995.1 Saprospiraceae bacterium
GCATATGTATAAGTGCCCTTCTAAGTGACCTTAGTGGTAAAACTCATGTATTTAAGTTTATTTCATTTAAGTTATTTAAATTGATTTTTCAATACATCTCAATCTATCTTCATATCTTGCAAGCCACATTTAAAACCTAACCAATATGATTCAAGAAGCTAAATTATCCTCGCAGGAGTTAATGGACCTGGAAGACAAGTATGGTGCACACAACTATCACCCTCTCCCAGTGGTCCTTGCCCGTGGCGAAGGTGTATATATGTGGGATGTTGAAGGTAAAAAATACTTTGACTTTCTTTCTGCATACTCCGCTGTAAATCAAGGACATTGCCATCCCAGGATAACTAAAGCATTGAAGGATCAGGCCGATGTATTGACATTGACTTCCAGAGCATTTTACAATGATCAATTAGGAAAGTATGAGCAATTCGTGACCTCATATTTCGGATACGACAAAGTCCTGCCAGTAAATACTGGTGTAGAGGCGGTTGAGGTAGCTATCAAGCTCTGTAGAAAATGGGCTTATCAGAAAAAAGGTGTTCCAGAAAGTAAGGCTAAAATTTTATTTGCAAGTGGCAACTTTCATGGAAGAACCATTGCAGTTATATCTGCAAGTACTGATCCTGTAGCCACCCGTGATTATGGCCCTTACTTACCTGGTTATAATATTATTCCATACAATGATATCGATGCTCTTAAAGAAGCGTTGAATGATCCCCACGTAGCGGGATTCATTGTAGAACCCATTCAGGGTGAAGCAGGAGTGAACACTCCTGATGACAATTACCTCCCTCAGGTTAAGGAACATTGTAATGAAAAAAATGTCCTCTTTATAGCTGACGAGGTCCAGACAGGTATAGCTCGCACAGGAAGATTACTGGCAACTTGTGGAAATTGTAACTGTGAGAAATCTTGTGACAATCAATATGAATCAAAAGCTGATATCCTTATTCTGGGAAAAGCTTTGTCAGGTGGAGTATTTCCAGTTTCAGCAATTTTAGCTGACGATGACATTATGTTATGCATAAAACCGGGAGAGCATGGGTCTACATTTGGGGGAAATCCCCTGGCTTGTGCAGTAGCTATAGAAGCCCTTAAAGTCGTTGAGGATGAAGGACTTGCAGAGAATGCCATGAAACTTGGAAAGATCTTTAGAGATAGAATGCAAGTACTTGTAGATAAATCTCCTCTACTTACCCTCGTACGAGGTAAAGGGCTTTTAAATGCAGTAATGATAAACGATACTGAAGACAGTGATACTGCATGGAGAATATGCCTGGCACTGAGAGATAATGGCTTGCTTGCTAAGCCAACACATGGAAATATCATACGCTTTGCACCTCCACTGGTAATGACAGAAGAAGAATTGCATCAATGTTGTGACATCATTGAAAAGACCATTCTTGCATTTGAGGTGTAACCAGGTATTTACCTAAGGATTAACCATGAGTATTTAAGTAATAACTAAATATCACGCTCCCCAGTGATAAATAATTCATTATATATTATAAAAACCTTTAATCTTTTACCAAATTTGTATTGATTGGGATACTTACATATAATAGGTATCGTTAATCTGTAATAGAATTAGGATTTAGGTTTATGCGAAATATAATTACCATTCTCATCTTACTGATAATCAATGGATGGGCACGAAGTCAGGAAACACCGGTTACCAATCATGATCTGGACACGTATTACCAGGGCTTGGAGTACTATGACAATGAACTGTATGGTCCGGCGAGCAAAATGATGCAGTCATTTCTTGATCAGAATGTTTATCATGTTGAGGAATTGTATCAGCAGTACGTCCTTAATGCAAAGAGAATCATTCATCAGTCTTCTCTGATACTGAACCTTCCACAAGCTGAAAAAAATCTTGCTGATTTTGTAGGTACTTATTCTACTGACCCCATCATCATAGAATCAAGCATTCACCTTGGCAGCTATTATTATAACGAGAAGAAATATGAAAAAGCAATTGAATACTTTGACAAAGTAGATATTGAAAACCTGAAAGGTGATGAATTCTCAGAAGTTTGCTTTAAAAAAGGTTATTCACACTTTGTCTTGAGAGAATTTGGAGAAGCTCAATCTTATTTAAGAAAGACCAAGGACATCAGAAACATATATTACTACCCCGTTAATTATTATTATGGGATGTGTGCTTACTTCGGAGATGATTATGCCACAGCGGTTAATAGTTTTGAACGTGTAAGTAATTCCAATGCATATAAGCCCTTTATCCCCTACTATATCACACAGATCTATTTTGCTCAGGACCAATTCGAAAAGCTGATTACCTATGGAGAGCAAGCCTTGCGACAGGATCGTCTTGAAAAACGAAAAGAAATTAGACTGCTTTTGGGCCAGGCATATTTCAAGAATGATCTTTACATAAAGGCTTTGCCACATCTGGAATATTATGAAGCTAACACTTCCAAGTTAACCCAGGAAGAGTTTTACCAATTGGCGTTCAGCCATTATCAATTAAAGAATTATGATCAGGCCATTCAATATTTTAAAGAACTCAGCCTACTGGATTCTAAATTAGGTCAGTTGGTTAATTACTACCTCGCTGATTGTTTTACTAAGACTGGCGATATGAACTCGGCTCGTACTGCTTTTAAGAAAGTATCACAGATGAATTATGAAGCCAGCATGGCTGAAGAAGCACTTTTTAATTACGGTAAATTGTCAGCGGAGCTTAACTATGACAGAGAAGGCATCAATAGCCTTGTCAGTGTGAGACCGTCATCTCTATATTATACTGAAGCAAGAAAAATCATCAATGACATCCTCTTAAACTCCGGAGATTATACCAATAGCATCTCTATCATTGAATCACTTGATGATTTAAGTGACGATCTGAAATCTACTTACCAGACCGTAACATTCAATCGAGCCATTCAACTATTGGATGAAGGAAAATTTGGCGAAAGCAGAATGCATTTTGCAAAAGCAGACAAATATAAAATAGACCAGGAGAAGTTTATCATTTCAAG
>JABDLO010000390.1 GCA_013002995.1 Saprospiraceae bacterium
ATGGCATCCAGGATATCGATGAGCCTGGCATAGGCGGAGTGACGGTTACGTTGACGGATGAAAATGGAGATTCTGTGACAGATGCTTCTGGTAATCCAGTACTTCCAACGGTTACATTAGGAAATGGATTCTACGAATTCACGAATCTTGTACCTGGTGAATATAAAATTACATTCCCAACAACAGCGGATGTATCGGGACAGACGGGACAATTGACATTGGAGAATGTAAATCTTGAAGCTGACGATGAAGGAACAGATGATTCAGATCCTGACGTGGTGATGGGTATGACAGATGTTATCATATTAAGCAGTGGCGAGAATGAGCCAGATATAGATGCAGGATACTATGTACCTGCGAAGATTGGCGACTTTGTTTGGGAGGACCTGGATGGTAATGGTATTCAGGATATCGATGAGCCTGGTTTAGGAGATGTAACGGTAATCTTGACGGATGAAAATGGAGATCCTGTTACAGATGCTTCTGGTAATCCGGTTAATCCGACCAGTACAATGCCAGATGGTTCTTATGAATTCACTAATTTATTACCAGGTGACTACAAAGTAACATTTGTTAAACCTAATGGATTTGAATTTACAATTCCTGACTATAATGGTGGTAATACAGATGCTAATGATGACACAGATGACTCTGATGCTGCTGACATGGGAATGTCACACATTATAACTCTGGAATCGGGTGAAGATGAAGATAGAATAGATGCAGGATTATACGAGCCTGCTAGTCTGGGAGACTTTGTATGGGAAGATGAAAATGGAGATGGTCTACAAGATAATGGTGAAGCAGGTGTGAATGGTGTGGAAGTAAACCTTTACAGAGATGACATTACTGATGGAGTACCTGATGGACCTGCAATTGCTACTGCAACTACAGCTGACAACAATGGTGAGCCCGGGTATTATGAATTTACTAATCTGGCTCCAGGCAAATATCTTGTTGAATTTGTCAAGCCTGTTGATTTTGAATTTACTGATCCTAATGTTACAGGATTCTCAGGAGACGATGATGATGTAAACAATGATAGTGATGCAGATCCGGTCACAGGATTTTCACATACCATTATGCTGACATCTGGCGAAGACGATCCTAGGATTGATGCAGGTATTTACCATCCATTATCACTTGGAAACCTTGTATGGATAGATAATGATAATGATGGAGTCAATACAGGAGAACCTGGAGTGCCAGGTGTTACACTCACATTGTGGGAAGAATTGAATGGTGATGACGTGCCTGACAATAACACAGGAATCACAGAAACAACTAATGGTTCAGGAGAATATTTATTCACCAATCTGAAGCCAGGAAGATATATCGTACAAATTGATCCTTCCAATTTTGCTCCGGGTGGTCCATTGAATGGATATTCTACAAGCACAGGAAATGATCCTGTTCCTGATCCAGATGATGATGTCAATGACGATGATAATGGATATGATCCAGGATTGGCTATTGGAATCATTACAAGACCAATTACATTATTATCTGGACTAGAACCAATCACAGATGGAGATGCAGATCCTAATTCTAATCTAACTCTGGACTTCGGATTCTTTGAGTCTGTAAGAATAGGAGACTATGTATGGGAAGATCTAGATGGAGACGGTATCCAGGAAAATGATGAAGACGGTATTAATGGAGTAACAGTTAGATTGTATGACGCTAATACTAATACTTTGGTGGCCGAAACGATGACAATCCAGAACCCATTCAATGCTGAACTTCAAGGATACTATCTATTTGATAATATTCCTCCGGGTGATTATTATGTAGAATTTGTTACTCCTGATGGATACGTTAACTCTACTCCTAATAATGGACCGGATGATGTTGATTCAGATGTTGACAACACCAATGGCCCTGGTACGACCGTGACATATAGTCTAGCACCAGGTGAAGAGATTCTTACAGTTGATGCTGGATACTATATCCCAGCCTTGATAGGAGATTACTTATGGTGGGATATTGGAGATATTGATTTCGTACAGGATGAAAACGACCAAGGATTAAATGACATTCTTGTGAAATTATTCAGACGAGAAAATGGAATGAATGTTTTCATAGAAGAAATGTTATCAACTAACAGTCCTGAAACAGGAGATCCTGGTTGGTACATTTTTGATACACTGGCAACCGGCGATTACCTGGTTGAGTTTGACTTACCTGACGGATTTAGTTATGTACCGCCTAACCAGGGTGGAGATGATAACATCGACAGTGATGTGGTAGACTTCATCACAGGACGTACACTCTTATTCTCTGTTAATCCTGGTGATACCTTATTAGATATCGATGCTGGATATATGGGAGGACCAGTTCCAGTAGAATTGGTTGATTTCTATGGTCGATGGAACAAAGACAAGGATGTCAATGAATTGACCTGGATAACCGCAACTGAGATCAATAACGACTACTTCATTATTGAAAGGTCATTCAATGGAGCTGCGTGGGAGGAAATAGGCCAGGTAGGTGGAGCTGGAAATTCTCTGGTAGAATTATCCTACGAGTTTGATGATGAGGAGATACATGCCAATGGACTTTATACATATAGATTGAAACAGGTAGATTATGATGGATCTTATGAATTCTCTGATGCCATAAACATCAGAATTGAAAGAGAGATCTTGATCAATACTTCGGTATATCCTAATCCTGCATCTGAATACCTGAATATTGATATTACAGTAAGTAATCAATCTGTTGTAAATGCGATGTTACTCGATGTAAATGGACGACTAGTCAAATCTGATTTGATTGATGTAGAAACTATGAATGGCAGAGAAAAAATCAGAGTAAATGTTGATGATGTTGCTGGCGGTTCATACATCGTACGAATAGTGATTAATGATAAGGTTATCAACCATAAAGTTCTTTTACTAGGAAGGTTCTAATGGTTGAAAGAGATTGACTTTCTGATCCTCTGGCACATTTATTAAACCTATGTGCCAGAGTGGTCCTTAAGTTGATCAACCTAATGCTTTGAAATAATAACCAAGAGTTATAGACAGTTTCATTCTCATTATTGGAAGGCTCCTTTAAGGAAAGGAGCTTTCCTTCTTTTTCATGAGCGTGTTTATATAAATAGAAAACCTGAGATTTGTATGGTGATAATGGTAGACAAATGATAAAGATTAAATCTTTATATAAGTGATTCTTTAATATATTCAATACCATTTAATACCTTAGCCCTTTAATCATCAGAGAACAGCTTTACTATGGCGGTAGATGTAATTTTAGGTCTTCAATGGGGAGATGAAGGAAAGGGTAAGATCGTTGACTATCTTTCGGAGAATTATCATATGGTATGTCGATTCCAGGGTGGACCTAATGCCGGGCACACCATTAAGATTGGAGACAACAAGTATGTCTTACATACCATTCCTTCCGGAGTATTCAGACAAAATATAATTAACCTGGTAGGAAACGGAGTTGTGATTGATCCCATTACTTTCATGAAGGAGTTGGATAAACTAGATGAAGCCAAGATCCCTTATCGAGACAGACTATTTATTGCCAATAAAGCCCACTTGATCCTACCTACACATAGGTTATTGGATGCAGCAAGTGAAGCTTCAAAAGGAAAGGCCAAAATAGGATCAACACTTAAAGGAATAGGCCCTACTTATATGGACAAGACTGGAAGAAATGGCCTTAGAGTAGGGGATATCAATAGTGAACACTTCAAGAGTAGGTACAATCAATTAAGAGAAAAGCATTTAAGTTTACTTAAGCTTTATCCTCAAGTAGATTTTGATCTTGAAGGTGAAGAAGCAAAATGGTTTGCTGCCATTGAACAATTGAGATCTTTAAATTTTGTGAATGGCGAGTATATGGTTAATGAAGCCATTGCTCAAGGCAAAAAGATCCTGGCAGAAGGAGCACAAGGATCAATGTTGGATATCGATTTCGGTACTTATCCATTTGTAACATCTTCTAATACTGTGACTTCAGGAGTATGTAATGGTTTAGGAATTGCTCCTTCTAAGATTGGGCGAGTATTTGGTATTACCAAAGCCTATTGCACAAGAGTAGGAAGTGGACCTTTTCCCACAGAATTATTTGATGATAATGGAGAAAAATTAAGACGCATCGGACAAGAATTTGGTGCAACGACAGGAAGACCTCGACGATGTGGATGGATAGATCTTCCTCAGCTTAAATACACCATTATGATTAATGGTGTGACTGACATCGTTATCACTAAGTTGGATGTATTGGACGATTTTGAATCCATAAATTACTGTGATTCTTATGATATCAAAGGTGAAGCAACAGACCACCTCCCATTTGACCTTTGTGTTGAAGAAGTAAATCCTCAATACACAGAAATCCAGGGATGGAATACCAGCCTTGATGAAGTAACAGAGTATCAGCAATTGCCTGAGAAGGCTAAAGCATATATTACTACTCTCGAAGAAAAGTTAGAAACAAAGATAACTATGATCTCAACGGGACCGGAAAGGAGGAAGATCCTTATAAAATAATGCTTTACTTATAAGCTGTAATAATGTACTGATATTCGAGGCTACTTCGGTTAGCTATAACATCTGTCCATCCTGATTCACTGAGAATATTATCAACCTCTTCAATACTGAGTCTTTCTGACATTGGAGGCGCATCAATAGGAAGATAAGATTTCTTGAAATCAACAATCATAACATATCCTCCTTCATTCAATTGTTGTTTTAAGGTGGATAAGTATTGGATAGGGTTGTCAATATATGCAATAGTATTTATAATGACTGCAATATCAACTTCACCAGGTTTTAGACCTGGATTATCTGCTTCAACAAGACGTGCCTCTACCTTTCCTTCTAATTGTTGTGGTAAGTTCTGTTGAAATACTTCAATCAGATCAATCATCTGTGGATCGATTTCAACAGCAATAACCTTCTTAGCTTTAAATGCCATTCTAAATGTGAAATATCCTGTTCCCGCTCCAATATCTGCAACAGTTTTCTCTGATAGGTCACCCAAAATATCAATGACCAGCTCTGGCTTCTGCCAGGTATCCCTTCCACTTTGTTTCAAATCGGATTGAATTCCTTGGTTGGTGCCAGAATTTTTGCCGGAAGGCTTACAAGATATTACAAGCACACACAGTATGAGGCACACGAAGTATATTGCACTCGAATAAGATTTTTTACCCAACTCTTGAGGTGACATAAAACAAAGATAAAAATCCATCTAATAGGTTGCAGAACTAAAGAAGATAAACTTCCTCAATAATCTTTTCACATATTTCTCGGATCTTAGGAATTTCTTTTTGAAAGTTGTTGGCCATAATTGAAATGGCAATGATTTCACCATCTTTATTTTTGATGTAACCTGTGTAGGTAAGAACTCCTCCGATATATCCTGATTTTAACCATGCCTTTCCTTTGGATTTTTTGTGCCTCAAAAATCCGCTGACCGTTCCTTCAAAAGAAGCCCGTGGTAAGAGTTCGATCGCATTGCTTTTCCATTTTTTATAATAATGGGTAAGAAATTGTGTAAAAAATCTACTGGTGATCACATTTCTACTGTGAAGTCCACTTCCATCTTTCTGAATAATTGAAAATGTATCTAATCCTATACTATCTATATGTCTTCTTAACCTTACCAATGCATCTGACATGGAACCTGTATCACATATTGACCTTAGAAAAGATTCACAATAAAGATTTATACTCCGAGCGTTGGCAAGACGGACAAGGTTTTTTAAAGTTTTAGATCTGAACGTTTTTATTTGATTGATAGAATTGGGGTTTGCTCCGATCATCGGGCCAAGGTGCGAGATCCCTTGTTTTTCCAACTTTTGTGCCAGGAGTGATGCCATGATCCACGGGGGATCCGGTAATGATCCCCGGATCGTAAACCTTCCCTTCCCTGCAGGTATGGTACCTTTTATGATCTTTTGATAGAATCCTTCTCCACCATAAATGTAGGCATTGTCTCCGGTGCCTGCTTCATCCAATCGTACTCGACAATCAATTGACATTCCTGGAATTCTAGGGTCTGTAGAAGCGATATTCACCAAAGAATCTATGGGTACATCTCTATTGAAATGAACCAGGTATTCATTTTCATTGATATTTAATCCGTGAGCCCCGGCGCCGTAGTAGTTCCCTACATCCTTCCATGACCATCCAGGATGAGTCCCTCCATTCTCAAATCTTGAATTGTCTACCAGGATATGACCATCAATACATTTAATGCCAGCACTTTTTATTGCATTGGTCATATTATTGAGTACAGATAAAAAATCTCCATTTAATTCTTCCCTGAAACTGCCCAATGAAGGATCTCCGCTTCCTTTAATGATGATGTTACCTTTTAGGGTTCCGTCACTTTCAACCAAGCCTGTATATCCTAATAACGTTTCATACTTAAAATCATCATCTAAAATATCCAAAGTGGAAAAAGTAGTGATTACTTTCATCGATGAAGCAGGGATCATGTATTCATCAGCTCTATATGATACAAGTTGCTGACCCTTAGAAATATTATGTGTATGAATACTGAATACTGAATGATGGATGCCCTGGTCTTTAAAGATCTGCACTATCTTATTTTGGACACCGAGCTGACCTTGTCCAGATATGTTATATAATAATATGAAGAAAATGCTGTTAAGTAAGCTTTTCATAATCATATGCTAAGTGAAAAAGAGCATCACCATGGTTGACGACTGAAGCATTATTATGCCCTATTAAATATCCGGATCTTCTGGTAATTACCTTTAAGCTTTTCGCTCCATAAGGGTCTTTTATCAAACCCAGAGACTCATTTTTTCTCACATATGCACCAGACTTCTGGGACCAAATAAAAATTCCTGAGTGAGGTGCTCTGATCCAGGAAGTACGCTTTACAAGGATACCCTTATCTACTGGCTCAGGCAAGTAAGTATCTAACATTCCACATGCTACCAGGGTACGCTTTATACCTTCTTTTGCTTTTTCTATGGAATAGCCATCCAGCCTGATTGATTCTCCACCTTCAAATACAATTACAGGAATACCCATATCCTTACTTACTTTCCTGAAAGACTTTGTAAGCATTCCCTTCTGAATGGTAAAAGGAGCATTAAATGCCATCGCAAGTTGGGTAGCAACAGGGTCTTTAGGTGAAAACCTGATCTGAGGATAATTATATCTGCTTGCTCCACCAGTATGGCAATCAATTGCAAAATCGACCACCGGAAGTACCTTCTTAGTAAGTAATCGTGCAACTCTGGATGCCAAAGATCCTTGCATGGTGCCTGGAAAACTTCTATTTACATCTTTTCCATCAGGAACCTCCCTGGAGAAATTTATAAAACCAAATACATTAAGAAGGGGTATCAAGATAACATTTCCGCATAGCAATTGCTCCATAGCCTGTGCTTCCTTTAATCCCCTGACAATTTCTATCCCATTGATTTCATCACCATGGACACCACCCAAGATTAAAGCTGTGGGTCCAGGCCTTGTGCTTCTGATAACATGGGCTGTGACATATATTCTGTTATCAGATGGTAATCTACCAACACTCATTTTTGTAATCCCTGATTCTCCAGGTAGAAATGATTGTTGATCGATGACCAATGGTTTATCAAAGTCTTCGTATTTTCCTTCTAGTATCATACTCACCTTACTCAGACATTTTTTTCAACATAATTGATGATCTTACCCGCTATATCCTTTCCTGTAGTGGTTTCAATACCCTCGAGGCCAGGAGACGCATTAACTTCCAGGATCAGTGGTCCTCTTGAAGATTGAAGCATATCTACACCTGCAACTTTTAATCCAAGTATCTCTGCGCATTTAATTGCAATGTCTGCTTCCATTCCAGATAACGAAACGACCGATGAGGTTGCTCCGCGATGCAGGTTAGAACGGAATTCACCAGGCCGGGCCTGGCGTTTCATCACCCCTACAATTTCTCCATCTACAATAAAGACACGAATATCGGCACCCTTAGCCTCTTGGATATACTCCTGTATCATTACTTTCTGCTTAGATTTATAGAAGGCTTCCATAATGGATTCTGCATTGGATTTTGTCTCCGCCAGAATGACCCCCAATCCATGAGTGCCATTGATCAATTTAATGATGGCCGGTAAGGATCCCACGTGATCAACCATTGATTGAATCGAAAAGTAATTATTTGATACCAAGGATTTAGGTACTCCTATACCATTTGCCGCAAGGATCTGAAGACAACTTAATTTATCTCTTGCTTTTAATAAAGGTTCCGAATTCAAAGTCGAGAATATTCCCATACTTTCAAATTGCCTGATTACTGCTGCTCCATAAGTGGTTGCGGAAGAACCGATCCTGGGGATAATCGCATCTACGTTGTTAATCTCCTGGCCTTTATATAATATACATGGTTTACTTGATTCAATGTGGATATCACAGTGCATGTGATCAAGTACCCGTACATAATGATGTTTTTTTCTTGCAGCACGTAATAAGCTATCAGTGCTGTATAAAGAAGGGTTTCTAGAAAGGATGATGATATTCATCTCAATAAATGAAGTGTTATTAATCAGGATTAAGATAATACTTATTCTAAGTAGACCTAAAAAATATTAAAGGATTATGTTTCTGACATGAATTCTCAATCGACACTCTTGGATTAATTAACTATCTTCCCCTTCAACCTATCTAGTTCATGACGTCTTTTGAGAAAAATGATAAAAAAATAATCAATGCTTGGGCATTGTTTGATTGGGCCAATTCTGCTTATGCCCTTGTTATCTCTACAGCTATTTTTCCGGTTTATTTCATCAAGTTTACCCCTGATGTTATCGAATTAGGAGGAATTTCATTCAGCAACAGTTCTTTGTATTCATTTGCAGTTGCATTTTCTTATATCATCATTGCCTTTTTATCTCCTATATTATCTGGTATGGCCGATTATGGTGGTAGAAAGAAGTTCTTCCTCCAGATATTTACATTGATAGGCTCTATCTCCTGCCTTTTAT
Organism: Saprospiraceae bacterium; assembly: GCA_013002995.1. Lineage (GTDB taxonomy): Bacteria > Bacteroidota > Bacteroidia > Chitinophagales > Saprospiraceae > JABDLO01. The sequence goes on from JABDLO010000390.1 coordinate 8,972, forward strand.
TGTATTTCTTCAAAGGAGAACCTCAATTATGGCTAGGTACTTCAGCATTTATACTAGCTACCATAGGATTTGCCGGAGGTATTGTTTTCTATAATGCTTATTTGCCTTTGATCGTAACTGAGGATCGTTATGACCAGGTAAGTGCCAAAGGTTTTGCAATGGGTTATCTAGGGAGTGTCATTCTACTTATTGTTATTCTTGTGATGATTCAACGGCCGGGATGGTTTGGAATATCAGACCCGCAATTGCCTGCGAGACTGGGATTTCTAATGGTAGGATTGTGGTGGCTGGGTTTTGCTCAGATTACCTTTAAATACCTACCCAAAGATGATAAAACCAAGAGTACTGAAAATCTGGTTACAAAGGGATTTGAGGAAATCAAAATGGTATTTGGTAAGTTAAAACATCAACCCTGGTTAAAGCGATTTTTATTGGCATTTTTCTTTTATAGTGCTGGAGTACAGACAGTGATTTACCTTGCAACAGTATTTGCCGAAAAAGAACTGTCCTTTGAATCATCTGAATTGATCCTGCTTGTGCTGATCTTACAATTAGTTGGTATAGGGGGGGCATACTTTTTTGCATTTGTTTCTAAAATAACATCCAATAAGATCTCAATTACAATTATGCTCATCATCTGGATTGTGATTTGTGTTGGTGCATTCTTTACCCATGGAAAAATGTTGTTCTACTTTTTGGCAGCATTGGTGGGAATGGTAATGGGAGGTATACAGGCCATTTCGAGATCTACTTATTCCAAGATGCTGGAAGACAAGGAAAAAGATACAACATCATATTTTAGTTTCTACGATGTGCTTTATAAAGTGGCAATTGTAGCCGGAACTTTTCTTTTTGGTATTGTAGACAATATCACAGGAAATATGCGATACTCTGTACTGGTTTTGGCAGGCTTTTTCATCATGGGATTGATCGTACTGAATACCATTAATTCCAAGGAGATAAGTTGAATTTCCTATTCCTGGAATTCGTAACAACCAATGTCAGGATTATTAAAATCTCTTAATGTACCAATGATATCTGTCAGTACATCGGTGATTGGAATGGCTTTCTGCTCGGCAATAGAATTGGTGTCGAGCTTGAAACTTGCCTCAGATAGATCAACGAAGAGTGTATCTGTAAATTGTTTAAATATGCATTGGTCACATGCCGCCAGGTAATCAATATCAATATTACTGTCTGATTTAATGATATTATGGGTTAGACTGATGTCAAATTCATTCGGCTCCTCTCCATTATAAATATCATCCAGAATAAACTCCTCCTCTCCATTTCCATCTATGATGCTGTTGATTACTCTCGTCTTAAGAGGTGATACAAAAATATCTTCCAGACACTGGGCATCGCTGCATCTATAATTGGTCATCACCAACCCTTGAGCCTGATTATTGTAATTGGCGATGGTGCAATATCGGATGTCATAATTCCCCCCATAAATACATTGTATCGAGCTTCCTCCATTATTATAAAAAAGACAGTTGGTCGCTTTAATGGTAGCATTATATCCGATCAAACCACTGCTTGCAGTATTGAAAATCATGGACTCTGAAATATTAAGAGAGGCTAGAGAATCTACTCTGACCCCAATAATCGAGTTCTTTACCACAGTATGTCTGATGATATTATCACTACTCTCAGCAAGGAACCTTATTCCGGCCCATTGACCCGATACATCATTAAAGGAAGGCTCCAGTCTGTCCCCTTCAAAAATGATAGGATTGTCTACATTTCCCTCTGCTCTCAGCTTCCCATCTTTTAGAAAGAGGAGCAAACCATCGTTATAAATAGACCCATCATTTCTTGCAATTCCTCCATGAACATATATATGAGTTCCTGATGGAATCACCAGCGTACAGCTATCTATAGCTAGAACGCCGTATATTACATAAGGCTTGGGATCGTCTAGTACGATGTCCTGGAGATTGCAGGATAAAAGGTTAATTGTGCCACCACTTTGTTTTGAAGGTAGATAGTTGGCATTCTGACCCCAGGCTTCAAGATGAACGATGATTTCTCTTTCTCCGCTATCAATGATCAATTGCTCCTCAATAATGAATGGACTGATGCTCAGGGGTAAATCTGGATCTACTGTAACTTCGGCAAAAATATAAATGCTATCATTGGGTTGTATCAGTACATCATTCACTTCACTACCTGATGTACCATCCACATTCATCCTGAAAAAACGTCCTTCGTCACTCAATCTCATCCCGGAAATCGTAATAGGTCGGTCTTCCAGGTTATAGACTTTTATTGATCGGGTAGCAGAACCTATGGTAGTAAATACGGTATCAAACCTGAGCGTATCCATCGATACATCAATCATTATATCGCTGCCTGAGTAGGGCTCCTCTCGTTCACAAGATGAAAACCACAATAATCCGCTGATCATTCCCACCAGTATGATATATGATTGAATACTCCAACTTACAGATCTTTTATTGGTCTTCATGACTACATTGTAACGGTATGGGTATAATTTCATTATAATGATGAGTGTAAAATGTCCTACCTCCAACAGATAAACGTTGCAAATGTACTACTTTTGTGTTATCAGAAGTGTGATGGAGTATGGCTTTGAACAATAGGTTTATCGATGTGATTATTCCAGCATATAATGAAGAAGATTCAATTGGGAATGTTATTGCAGATATTCCTTCTGAATTGGTTAGAGAAATCATTGTATGCAATAATGGAAGTACAGATGGAACAGCAGCCAGAGCTTCATCTTATGGGGCTACCGTGCTTGATCAGCCATTGAGTGGATATGGAAATGCTTGCCTAAAAGGCATAGAGCACCTTGACCATAAAAGTGAAAAACCTGGAATTGTAGTCTTTCTGGATGGAGATTATTCTGACTATCCGGAGGAACTTCCTTCTGTCGTTAATCCAATCATTGATGAAGACTACGACATGGTCATCGGATCCAGGGCAACCGGCGACCTGGAAAGAGGGGCCATGAAACCTCAGCAGATTTTTGGTAATTGGCTGGCGACCACTCTGATTAGAATGATATATAAATATGAGTTTACAGATCTGGGACCATTCAGAGCCATAAAATATGAAGCATTAAAATCCTTGAATATGGAAGATAAGGACTTTGGATGGACTGTAGAGATGCAGGTAAAAGCTGCTAAACATGGATTAAAATGCACTGAGGTACCAGTCAAGTACAGAAAAAGAATCGGACAATCCAAGGTGTCGGGTACAATTAAAGGGACTATTCTTGCAGGACATAAGATATTGTGGACTATATTTAAACTGATATGATGATAGAGTGGGTTGGTTACATATTATTGGGCATTTATATCATTTCATTGGCATATGTCACAATATTCTGCCTGGTACAGTTTCAACTATTGTATCACTACAGGAAACACAAATCTAGATTTACTTCCAAGAGCCCGTTGAATGGTGATAATGAAGATGATTATCCGTTTATAACGGTTCAGCTACCCATCTATAATGAAAGATATGTCGTCGAGAGATTGATCGAGAATATTACGAGACTGGATTATCCTAAAGATAAATTTGAGATACATGTAATCGATGACTCCACTGATGTTACTAAAAACCTGGCTATGAAAGCAGTTCAGAAACATTTAGCTGAGGGTTATGATATACGACACATTACAAGGTCCAACAGGCAAGGGTATAAGGCAGGAGCATTAAAGGAAGCAATGAAATATGCTCGTGGGAATTTCATCTGTATTTTTGATGCAGATTTCCTCCCGAAGCCTGACTTCCTAAGACGGGTCCTTCCATATTTTGATGATAAAAAAGTAGGAGTGGTTCAGACCAGGTGGGAACACATCAATCAGGACTATTCATTATTGACCAGGTTGCAGGCCTTTCAACTCAATGTCCATTTTACAGTTGAGCAGAAGGGAAGAGATGCTGGAAACTATATGCTCCAGTTCAATGGTACTGCTGGCATATGGAGAAGAAAGACAATTGAAGATGCAGGTGGTTGGGAAGCAGACACACTAACGGAGGATCTGGATTTGAGTTACAGGGCCCAATTAAAGGGATGGAAAATTGTATTTAGGGAAGATATCGGATCTCCTGCTGAGTTACCTTCAGAAATGAATGGCCTAAAGTC
>JABDLO010000392.1 GCA_013002995.1 Saprospiraceae bacterium
TATATCAAAATCCAAAGTTTCCTGGATTACATATTCGGCATCATTGGCATGTCCTCCCCAATCTATTTGTGATCCTTCAATCATTAAAAAGAATCCATCTTTATCCTGCGATAAATGATCAATAGCCATCTGGCTTGCAACAGGTAAAAAGTTACCTCTTCCTTCCTGCATTTTTGGCATTCCATCAGGAGCTAGTAAAAATCCATATTTTTTATTGATGTCTAATTCATTGGCTGCTAATTCTGACGTGTCTATCTGAAATCCATAATGAGTCAGGCTATCCAGATAATTTATTTTATCATCACGTTTGTTAAAATATTTAAGGCCTCCACCGGCAAAAAAATTGACAGGAGCATAAACCAGCTGCCTGGCTATTTCCTCATAGTATCCTCGTGATGAAACATGAGCATAGAAGGAAGCAGGTGTTGCATGTTGGATTGATGATGTCGCTACTACTCCGGTACTTTTGCCTTGAGCGGCCAGCATTTCTAATATGGTGGGGACCATAATGGTATCTTGATTTACTCCGATTGCCCCATTATAAGTTTTAACCCCAGAAGCAAATGATGTTGCCCCTGCGGCAGAATCTGTAACCCTGTGGCTGGTTGGAGCATTTTGGTGCAAACCGATGTGTCTGAATCGATTGAAATTACTTGGTTCTTCCTGGTAATAGAATGGTATTGAAACCTGTGTAAGTCCCATTCCATCTCCAATTAAAAGGATGATATTTTTTGGGACATTACGCTCTTTTATACCCATTCCTTCTTGGGTTGTTTTACAGGCAGAAAAGGAAATGAATAAAATCAGTAACAGCGTTAGATGCTTCATCAGTGATTAAGCTTTGATAATTAAAGTGTGAATATAGTTATCTGTCTTAATACAAAGATGAACAATGTGTAAAAGAAAAGCGAAGGATTAACCTTCGCTTTAATAATCGATTCTTGATTTAACTCAATCTATAAATGAGTTACTTTTTAATTTCATCTGGCTGATCTCCTTCATCAGCGTCAACAATTACATGATGTGTCTTACCATTGGATTTAGGTTCCATCGACTTGACCAATGCTTCAGGGAGGCTCATTCCTGATTGCTCAAGGAAGTCACTCAACTGAGGCATCATACTGTATAATCCCTGTACAAAGTTGGTGACTCCACTTCCTGACCCATTGTCATAGACAACTACTTTATCAATTTCCAGGTCTTTTATGGCTCCTGTCTGAATCTTGGCAAGTTCAGCAAGTTTGTCTATCATAAGATAGCCGATAGCACTTTGAGGATCACCTCCTGCTGCGTCAACAAGCTTTCTGAATCCTTCAGCCTGCTTGGTTAATAGCTCTTCAGTACCTTTTGCTTGTGCCATAAATCTAGCAAGGATTGCATCTGCCTCACCCTGTGCAATTTCTCTTTTTTGCTCTGCTTCTGCCTGAGCTGCGATGACTGCTTTTTCTTTGTCGATATCCGCATCAACTACTTCATCAGCTTGTTTTTTGGCTTTCTCCATTAACTTCCTGGCTTTCTCTGCTTCTTCTTCAGCACTGTAAGCTTCCTGAAGTGCTTTCGCTGCTGCAACTTTCCTCGCAGCGGTTGCTTTTCTTTCTGCTTCAGCTATTTCAATATCTCTCAGGGCATCAGAATTTGCTATTCTTATCATCGCTGTATTCTTACCCAAGGTCGCTGAAGCATCTGCATCAGCCTCTCCGATTTCTGCGGAACTATTGGCTTCAGCCACTTTAATTCTCTGTGTCTGGTTTTCCTGAGCATGACCGATCGATCCGATTCTTACTTCCTTAGCTACTTTAACCTTGGCATCATTGATGGCCTTAGCAGCGGCCTCTTGTCCGAGAGCCTTCAAATAGCCGGATTCATCCTGGATGTCAGTAACATTTACATTAATTAAGGCAAGACCAACTTTATTCAATTCATCACCTACATTGGTATAAACAGAATCAACAAATTTATCCCTGTCGGCATTCAATTCCTCGATATCCATATTGGCAATTACCAATCTCATCTGTCCCATGATGATGTCATGTGCTAAGGATGAAATGGCTCCTCTTTGTAAAGTAAGTAATCGCTCAGCTGCAGAAAGCATCATTTCAGGTTTATTGCTGATCCCAACGGTGAATTGAGCAGGTACTGATACACGTATATTTTGCTTGGACAATGCATCTTGCAGATTTACATCGATTGACAGTGGTGTAAGATCAAGGTATTTATAATCTTGTATAATGGGCCATACGAATGTTGCCCCACCTGCGTAACATTTGGCTGATTGAGTGCCTCCAGTCTTTCCGTATACAACGAGTATCTTATCACTGGGACACCTTTTATATCTACTGATAAAAAAGAGTATGAGAAGGAAGGCCACAAAGACCACAAATCCAACTGCTATTAAAAATCCTGTTGATTCCATTATGGTATGTTTTATAGTTATTGCAAAATTGTTACTTCTCTAGTTGTGAGACCACTGCATTGGTCCCATCATAGTCTGAAATATAAACTTCAGACCCAGTCGCTATTTCCTCCTCTTCCCCGGTAATTGCTTTTAATTCTCTGAATGTTCCATTGATGTTTACTCTTATCAATCCATTTCCGGAAGGAGGAATCTTTAGATATACTTTAGCAGTCTTCCCGATGGCTTCATCCGGAGACCAATTGCTGTATTGTTGATTCCTGAGCAGGAGTCTGAATATCCACGAAAGAAACATCACAGCCAGAATACCAGAAACCACACCGATTAAAAGAGCTTGCCACAGTGTAATACCACTCACTAGAACGGTTCTTACCATCCATGAACTGACTGCAATGAAAGTCAATCCTCCTTTCAACATACCCAGTCCTCCTGAATCAACCGAAGCATCACCGGCATCAACGTCCACGTCGAAATCTATATCAACGTCTGCATCTACATCTGCGTCTGCTCCGACAATAATAGAAACGAGCAGTAGTAAAATGAGTAAACCTCCGCTAGTGATAGAGATCCATGTAAGTATTTCGACCCAATTCATGTGAATATTTATTGCTTATTAATATTAAGGAAATTTTAAGATTTTCGGTTCCTTAGTAAGATTAAGCTCATCGATTATTTCACGATTTTAGTAGAATGATAACATCAAGGGATTACTAAGCTTGGAGTGTAACGTAAAGATTGGTAAGCCCGTATTTATGAAAAGAACCGAATTCTCCCAATAACTATCGTGCTTCGGATATAAAATTTGTAAGCCCGATCTTGTCCTCCGAAGCATTTACCTAGGAGAAATAAATAATGGTAGCCCAATTAAAGTCGAAGGCTTGAGCCTTCTTTTGTCAGAGTTTTTTTTCACAGAGTTCCGCGGTAGAATGTTAAGCTTTATTCTTTCGCAGTGATTCGCAAAGATGACGCAATGACCGCAAAGCGTTTCACATTTGTTTTATCCCTTCAGTTGATCTTCAATCGACTTGGTGATGGATGATTCAACCTCTCCGGTGTGCTGAGTTGTTTTATTTTCAATCAAAATAATGTGGCATTCTTCCTCTGCAGATACTTTGTGGTTGATGCCTTTCTTGACCGTATAGATGTCTCCGGCTTTCATGGTAAAAGGATTTTTACCTTCTTCTTCGAAAAGGAGTTCCCCTGAGATGATGTAAAACAACTCATCTTCATTTTTATGGTTGTGCCAGGGAATATCGTCACCTTTTATCTTAGCAATTTTGACATAGGTGTCATTGACTTCTCCTATAACTCTAGGGGAGAAGTAGTCAGTGATATGAGAGAATTCCGAGTGAATATTCTTTTTCATTAGTGTAGGTTGAAAAAGCAAGTTACAGATTTTTTTACCACAGAGTAAAGAGAGTTATTTCAAAGAGTTTCGCAGAGGAATATGCAATGAATTGGATTGGTGAAATGTAAATTCTTGAGAATATGAGTCGAATGCAAGAGCCTTCTTCTATCGACACAGAGAGGGATTCCTACCTGTCTGCCTTTGGTAGAAGTTCGACCGTAGGGATAAATCCGCCTTCGCCATGGCTACGGACGGACAAGTTGGTAAGCCCGAATTTGTATTTAGAAAATAATCCTACCACAAAACTAAAATAGGTTTATAAATTTGAAATAATTAAGTCAATCCAACATTCCTAACTTTCATCTTTATATTTTTGGATTGGAATAAATTTCAACTATGGGATTCAAGTCCTGGGCAGCTAAGCCTTTCGCACATTACATTTCAAGCCAGATCAGGAAGTGGTCTGTAACTGCTGTGCAAGACCAGTTGAATATCATGAATGCTCATATCCAGGCTGCTAAATTGACTGATTTCGGCATGGATCATAAGTTCAGCGAGATCAAAGATTATGAAACATTTAAGAGAAATATTCCGATAAGAGATTATGAAGGATTAAGATCCTATGTAGATCCCATTACTGAGGGAAAGAGTGATGTGCTCTGGCCTGGCAAACCCACATACTTTGCCAAAACTTCCGGAACCACTTCAGGAGTAAAATATATCCCTTTGACCAAAGGATCTATGCCCAATCATATCAATGGTGCGAGAAATGCATTGCTTAATTATATCAGTGAGACCGGAGATGGATCTGTGTTTGATGGGAAAGTGATTTTTCTTTCAGGATCTCCGGAACTATCGGAGAAAGGTGGAATAGCTACCGGACGATTATCAGGAATTGTCAATCATGAAATTCCTTCCTGGATAAGAGGGAATCAAGTTCCGTCATATGAAACCAATTGTATCGATGACTGGGAAGAGAAGCTTGAAAAAGTTATCGATGAGACGATTGATAAGGATATGAGATTGATAGGAGGGATTCCTCCATGGGTACAGATGTACTATGAGCGGCTTCTGGAGCGTACCGGTAAAAAGACCGTGAAGGAAGTGTTTCCTAATTACTCATTGTTTATGTATGGAGGAGTCAATTACGAACCTTACAGGGCTAAACTGGAAGAACTTGTAGGAGAAAAGATTGACAGCATTGAGATGTATCCTGCTTCTGAAGGATTTATTGCATTTCAGGATAAGCAGGATGACAAAGGACTTCTGCTAAACTCGAAAAGTGGGATCTTTTATGAATTTATACCTGCAGGCGAAGTATTTAATGAAAATCCTACAAGATTGCATCTGGGTCAGGTTGAAGTTGGAGTAGATTATGCCATCATAATAAATAATAATGCCGGACTGTGGGGGTATAATATTGGTGACCTGGTGAGGTTCGTTTCTTTGGATCCCTATAAATTGCTAGTTACAGGAAGAATTAAACACTTCATTTCAGCATTCGGAGAGCATGTGATCGGTAAGGAAGTAGAAAATGCTCTGCTTGAAACTGCCAAAGAGTATGATGTAAGTATTATTGAATTTACTGTTGCTCCACAAGTTAATCCACCTGAAGGTGGTACCCCATATCATGAGTGGTTTGTTGAATTTGGAAATCCGCCTTCTGATATGAAGGCTTTCAGCGAAGATGTGGACAATAAGATGAGGGAACAAAATATTTATTATGATGATCTCATATCAGGTGCCATTC
>JABDLO010000429.1 GCA_013002995.1 Saprospiraceae bacterium
CCCCTGCTGTCTTCAATGAGAGACTCAGTTGCCCAACTCAGCATATTAATAAACCCGGGTGTAACAGCCATACCCTTAGCATCAATGGTCTGTACCCCTTTCCCTTTAACTTCTCCAATTGCAGCAATTGTATCCGCATTAATGGCCACAGATCCTTTAATGGGAGAATTCCCTGATCCGTCGTAAATGGTAGCATTGGTTATTAATACATCGTAGTTGACACCGGATTGACAGGAAAAGAAAAAAGACAATACCAGTAGGAAGAGAAAGTTTTTCATCAATATTTAATTTTAATATGGATCTTGAAGATAATAATTATCACATATTCAACTAAAAGGGTGTCGAAAAATGAATGGTTGATTCATTCTTAATGGGCAATTCATTAAATTCATCCTTCTACTCAACCTACAATCTAACCGACTATGAAAAGATGTATTTTTTTTGTTGCCTTTTTACTACTTTTTACCATTGAATCAGAATCCCAAATAGACCCTTCCTATTACGAAGGAATGACATGGCGTAATATAGGTCCTAATCGTGGTGGTCGTTGTCTTGGAGTAGCCGGATCTCCCGGCAGACCCCTGGAATATTATTTTGGAGCCACTGGAGGTGGATTGTGGAAAACCGTGGATGGTGGCCAGGAATGGTTTCCTGTAACCGACGGACAAGTGACCAGCTCATCTGTGGGGGCTGTAGCAGTAGCTGAAACCAATCCTGATATTGTTTACATCGGAATGGGGGAAGTTCAATTGAGAGGAAGTATCACACAAGGAGATGGCGTATATAAGACCACTGACGGTGGTAAGACCTGGAGGCACCTGGGTCTGGAAGAAACACAAGCGGTAGCAAGAATCCGTGTACATCCTACCAATCCAGATATCGTTTATGTTGCAGCCTTGGGTCACCCTTATGGCGAAAATGAAGAACGAGGTGTATTCAAGTCCACCGATGGTGGTAACACCTGGAAGAAAGTACTTTATGAATCTCCCAAAGCCGGAGCGGTTGATCTTATTATCGACCGTACAAATCCCGATGTGCTTTATGCTTCTACCTGGCAGGTCTATCGTAAAGCATGGAAGATGTGGGGAGGAGGACCATATTGCAAGTTATGGAAGTCTGTAGATGGAGGGGAGACTTGGATCAATCTTACGGAAAATCCCGGAATGCCTGAAGGCCCCATTGGAAAAATAGGTGTGACTGTTTCTCCGGTTAATCCCGATAGAGTATGGGCAATAGTTGAGGCCAATGAGGGAGGAGTCTTCCGATCAGATGATGCAGGATGGACATGGAAGCGAGTCAACGATGAGAGAAAGTTGAGACAACGTGCATTTTATTATTCAAGATTGTATGCCGATCCATGGGATGAAGATGTAGTTTATGGACTGAATGTTGGATTTTATAAGTCAACGGATGGAGGGGAAAATTTTGATATTGTCATCAGACCTCCTCATGGAGACAATCATGACATGTGGATTGATCCGAATAATCCGATGCGGATGATCTCCGGAAATGACGGAGGAGGAAATGTGAGTGTCAATGGCGGAAAGACCTGGACAGAACAGGATTATCCGACCAGTCAGTTTTATCATGTCATGGCTACCAGTGATGTACCATATCATGTGGCAGGAGCCCAACAAGACAATTCTACACTTGCAATGCCAAGTGATGGTTGGAGTCATAGACAGGCAAGAGGTCCCAATCATGGCTGGTGGTATCCTGTAGGAGGAGGAGAAAGTGGATATATTACCCAACACCCTACCAATCCGGATATCTTTTATGCAGGTAGCCAGGGAGCATTATTAACAAGATACGATCGATCCAATGGTCAGGTAAGGGATATCCAGGTCTACCCAAGATTCTTTTCGGGGCAACCATCAGATGACCTACCAGAAAGATGGCAATGGACCTTCCCTATTGTCTTCAGCAAGCAAGATCCAGGGATTATGTATACCTGCTCCCAGCATATATGGAAGACAACAGATGATGGTCAATCATGGACTAAAGTAAGCCCTGATCTCACCTATGCAGATCCAGAAACTTTAGGACCTACAGGTGGCATCATAACCAAGGATATGAATGGCCCGGAGATCTATGCGACCGTTTTCGCTCTGACTACCTCTTATCATGATAACAATACCCTCTGGGCAGGATCAGACGATGGATTGGTTCATATCACTAGAGATGGAGGAAAAAACTGGAGCAATATTACTCCTCCAGATCTGCCTAAGTTCAGCAGGGTAAGTATTATTGAAGAATCAAGGCATAATCCAGGTACCGCTTTTATTGCAGCCAATAGGTACCAGGTAGATGATCGTGAGCCTTATGTGTTCAGAACCACAGATTATGGTAAGACCTGGACGAAGATTGTAAATGGTATTAAAAAAGGTCATTTTGCAAGGGCTGTAAGAGAAGATCATGTAAAAGCAGGATTATTATTCCTCGGTACAGAGCACGGTGTTTATGTTTCATTTAACAATGGAGATAACTGGCAACCTATTCAATTGAACCTCCCTGACACCCCCATCAGAGATCTTGTAGTTAAAAACGATGATGTAGTGCTGGGAAGCCATGGAAGGAGTTTTTGGATATTGGATGATATCAATCCATTACGGGAAGTCAGCGAAGAATTAGTGACTTCTAAGGCTCATATGATGAAACCTAGCAACCCCATCAGGGGGATATACGATGGTGTATTTCAGTATTATTTAATAGAAGAGGTAGACAGTGTGATGATGGAAATCATGGATGCCAATGGAAATATTGTAAATACATTTACCGGTAAGGATAAGGAATATAAAGTCGATCCAAATATCCCGTGGTGGCGTCGAGGAGGATCAACCAAGCCTACAACCAGGAAGGGATTGAATGAATTTAAATGGGATCTAAGATATCCCGGAGCAACGGTATTCGATGGGATGATCATATGGAGCGCACGTCCGGCAAGAGGACCAAAGGCTCCAATTGGTGAATATCAGGTCAGAATGAAGGTTGGCGATGTGGTACAGACTCATTCTTTCAACATCTTGATGAACCCTAATCTTAAAGGCATAACAGAAGCCGATCTCAAGGAACAGTTTGACCTTGCCACGAAAATTAGAGATAAGACCAGTGAGGCCAATAAAGCAGTCATAAAGATCAGGAAAGTACGAAAGCAAGTCAATGATTACCTGGCTGAAAACGGAAACAGCCCTCAGGCATCTAAAATGAAAGATTTCATTAAGAAGATCACAATGATTGAAGAGGAACTGTACCAGGTGCAGAATCAAAGTGCCCAGGATCCATTGAACTTCCCGATCAAATTGAATAATCGATTTGCTTCATTAAGAAGAAGTATGGAAAATGGAGACGCACGTCCTACAGATGGAGCGTATAAGGTATTTGAAGAATTGAAGCAGGAATTGAAGGAGTTGATGGACCCATTGAATAAGACTATGAAAGAAGATTGGCCGATGATAAAGGCAACAATAGCAGCAGCTAATATGGATTGATATAGTGGGTTGAATATTGAGATATCATGAGCTAAGACAACGCCTATGAATTCTCTATAAAATCTAAACTACCCTATCTTCCGGAGGCTTCTACCATATTTTTTACTTTCATAATGAAGGTTGCTTCTTTATTGATATCTTCAATATTCAAGTGAAGTCGGTACCTCCAATAATGATTGGGATCGGCTGGAACATTGATTTGCTCAGAAGCAGCATCTTTCTTTCTTAATTCCGCATCCATCCCCAGCAAATCCTGAATGGGGAATATCGCCAGGATCGAAGGTGAATCCAGGTGTTCTTTATTTACATATTCTACTATCTCTGTCGTGCACTCTTCAGGAGCCATTCCACCTCTGTACATATGAAGATTGTAAAACCTTTGGGCGTTATCTTTGTCCCCTTCCCACCACCCTCTGATGGTTGACATATCATGACAGGATGGAGAACACACAGAAAAGTAGTCATATTCTGGTGGGATTCCATAAGCGGCATTTCCCTTAGGCATTCTTTGTATTTCAAGCGGGATGATATTAAGTTGACTCATTACTTCCGGAACCGTAGCAGGGATCATACCCAGGTCTTCCCCACATATGAGCATGTCTGTAGCTTCCAGGAGATAAGGCAACTTCCACAAAGCCTGTTCTTTCCAGAATTCGTTGTGCCTGTTGTAGAAGTAATCGTTGTACAATCGATCCCAGATGTTCCTCTCTGAAGGATCTAAATCTCTGTAACTGTAGGTACGTTGAAGTGAAATCCGAGGATTAAAAGCTGTTCCTTCTGATCCTGGTTCTTCAAGCAAAAGCACCTCACCAACCAATCTCTTTAGTGGCACCCTAAGGTGGTCGATTTTCTCATATTTCTTTAATAAAAATCTGGATTCAATCTTAACCTGGGTGTTGACATTTTCTTTCAATTGATATGCACCTTCCCATACTTCATCCAGAAATTCTTTCTTGACAATTTCTTTGTCTTCACCGAAAACATCATCCAACATATATTCCCTGATAAATGGATGTGTGTATCGCCTCAAGTCACCCGTGATTCCATAACTATAAAGTTCTTCCAGGGATATAGGTATTCTTGGATTGAACATGCCCATGATACCAGATATCTGTGTTAATGGAATCTGCCAGATCCTGAAGAATCCAAGTATGTGATCGATTCTTAATGCATCGAAGTAAGTAGCCAGTGATTTCATTCGCTGTTTCCACCATAAGAAATCATCCTTAGCCATCACTTCCCAGTTATAGGTAGGAAAACCCCAATTCTGGCCATCCACCGCATAATCATCAGGAGGTGCACCTGCCTGACCATTCATATTATATAAATGAGGTGCTATCCAGGCATCGCAACTGTATCGATAAACTCCAATGGGCAAGTCTCCTTTAAGTACAACTCCTTTACTGCGGCCATATTCTTTAGCTTCCTTTAATTGCTGATCGGCATAATATTGTAAGAAATAGTAAAAAGCAATATCCTTGTAGCAGTCCGATTTCTTATCAGACAGTTTACTGATCGCATCTTGGTCGTATACACTATGCTCTTTCCATTCCTGAAAATTGGCTGTACCATTTACATCTCTCAAGTAACTAAAGGCAGCATATGGTATCATCCATTCTTCATTCTGGCTAAAATACTCTTTGTATTTCCTAGTGCGGAAAAGGCTATTTTTTTTCTCTTCATATAGCTTTCGCAAAAGTGCCATCTTGATCTCAAGTACTTTCACAAAATCTATAACCTCCAGCTCATTCAATTCCTTTCTGGCTTTCTCATATTTTTTCTGATCGGAAGCATTCTTAAAAGGTCCCACATCATCAATATTGATGTATAGTGGATGTAATGCAAAGACTGAAATGGCAGAATAGGGATAAGAATCTTTCCATGTCTTGGCAGCAATGGTATCATTAACAGGCAGTACCTGAACCATATTCATACCGGTCTGAGAGGCAAAATCAATCATGCCTTTTAAATCAGAAAATTCCCCAATGCCCATGCCCCTTTCTGATCTTAAAGAAAAGACTGGGATGGCTACTCCAGCTCCTCTCCAGGAATATGCATCCTTTCTGAAACCTTCATCTGTGTGGCAAAATAGATTGGTCTCTAATTCAGGAAAATGAAAACTCAAAGTCCTGTTATTTCCGTTCTCCCATTGAAGGATATCACCTGTATTAGGGTCACACAAGACGTATTTGTATTCAAGCTTTATGTGATCCTCCTGGATCGGAATAAATTGTTTCCACAAAGGAAACGATTCACTTCCCAGAAGGACCGGTGAAACCCAATTCCCCAATGCCTCTATACTTCCTATTACACCGATTGCCGTCCCCCTGGGAATATCAGGGGCATTCAGCTGGATGAGAATGTGATTTCCAGCATCAATCTCAATTAATGTAATGTCTTTTTCTGGTCTGTGAATGACTTCAGTGAAAGCCTTAGAGTGAAATATGCGAATAGGATCATTAATATCCCTCCAAAAATCATCCAGGAAAAATTTCCCTTTACTCTTCTCTATTACTACCTTTCTAAATCCACCGGCCTCAGATGAATTGACATCGCCACTCACCACATAATATCTATAGTGGAAACTATCCCCTCCCTTAATATCAAGATTGCCAACCCAATGCCCCCCTCCATAAGAATGTAGTGATACAGACTGAATATCATCTTCTGAATTATCAGTGTAATATTCAACAGCAATATAATCGTTAGGATCTGTAAGGTAATGTATGTGAAATTGTATACTCTTCATGTTTGGCTTTAAATCTGTTGTGCACTTCTCACCATATAAAATTGATGAGATCATACAATGGATGCTAAAAATATCATTCCATCTTGAATATTGAATAGGAAGTATCTATTAATTCAAATAATCTAGATTTAATTGACACAAATAAAAATGGATGGCATGTTTTCACACCATCCATTTTATTATTCTAATTGACTTATAGTTTCAGATCATTCAATCTTTAGAATTTTATGTCTGATGGTATTTACTCCATCATGAGTGACAAGGATTAATATACCTGTTGATTTTATAGAGCTCAAATCTATTTGCTGTAAAGCAAAATGATCAGAAAGTTGATCATTTCTTAATATCAATCTTCCGCTGACATCATAGAGCTCAATGTAAGCATCATCAGAATACAGTTGAGGTATTTCTACATTCACAACATTGGTGACCGGATTGGGGAAAACATTGATTTTGTTTAATCCCTTACCTTCTGTAATTGACTGATATTCTTTCTCAATTGGAGCAGATAATGAAGAGCAAGCTCCTACTTTATCTTCTATTGTAACTTCCGACCAGCAAAAATTCCAGCCACCACTTCCATTACCGACCCACAACAATACTGTATCTACTCCTACATCACTGCAATCAATGGGCAATGAAGTTGTAGTAGGCAGACTAAATCCATCAGAATAAAAACTTAATCTGAATTCTAATGGGTTTCCACAATCATCACTTGATCCCGCATCAATCATGGCCGGAGTTATTACTCCGGTTCCATCAGTAGCAAGCGAAATATTTACAAATGCCTCACAAATGGCTGTAGTGTAAGTACAGGTTCTGTTTAAAATCTGAACATGAGAGAAAGAATTAGCTGTACACCAATCGAGTACTGTCCATGTCCTTAGGATGGTCGTTCCGGTGCTGCACGAGAATGAGATATTATCAGAGTAATTCACTATAACAGATTGACAAAAGTCTACAATAATCTGTGGAAAATCGTATGGTGATGGCAAGTCATCCGGATCGAGGCTAACAATATTTGCTCCACACTCAGTTATGGTATAATCAGGTGGCCAACTGACCTGACCTTCGTTAAAAGGTATTCCTGCATCAATTGTAATATTTTGAGTGCATTGACTGATATTACCTGAGGCATCTACGGCAGTCCATGTTCTGATAATTATTTCACCTCCACAACCTCCCGGAGTAGCATTATCAGAATAATTCAAAATCGGTGAGGGATCACAATTATCTGTAGCTGTAGCACTCCCTGTAATTCCCAGATCATTAATATCTTCAATACAAGCAAGGACAATATCCGATGGGCAATTGATAGTTGGTGGTAGTTTGTCCTCTACATTAATGGATGAAATACACACATTCCATCCTCCGGTGCCATTTCCAACCCACAACTCAACATTAAATTGACCTATATTGCTACAATCTATCATCAACTCTGTATCAGTTGGAACACCTGTACTTCCATCAGAAAATCTCAATCTGAACTCCAGAGGATTACCACAATCATCATATGAATTAGCGTCAATCATCGGAGGAATAATTACTCCGGTGCCATCCATTCCCAAGGAAATATTCACTTGTGAATTGCATATCGCAACCGGTAATGTACATAGCTTCCTAATAACCTGTATATATGTAAAATGCTCACCACTACACCATTCTATTACATCCCAGGTCCTTAAGATCTTAAACGTTGATCCGCATTGTGAAAACACCTGATCTGTGTAAGCTATTCCTACCAATTGACATTCCTGTACATTGAGTATCGGATATTGAAATGCTGGGGGTAATGAATCAGGAACTAAACTACTTGCAGTTGCATCACAATTATAACTATCATAATTTGATGGCCACAAAATATCTGCTTCTGTAAATGGAATAACTGTACCCAGCTGAATCTCCTGGACACATTGGAATGAATTACCATAGACATCCGTTGCAGTCCAGGTACGTTGAATCACCTGTCCGGCACATCCGTTAGGACCTGAAGAATCAGTATATGATATGACAGGTGATGGATCGCAATTATCTGTTGCAGTTGCTGTACCTGTTAAATTCAGGTCACTGATATCCGCATCACAGGGAACAATAACGTCTGGAGGGCAACTTATTGCAGGTGGTAATTTATCCTCTACATTTATGGTTGCAAAACAACTATTCCATCCATATATATTCCCTACCCATAATTCAACATCAAAGGTTCCTCCTATATTGCTACAATCTATCATCAACTCTGTATCAGTTGGAACACCTATGCTTCCATCAGAAAATCTCAATCTGAACTCCAGAGGATTACCACAATCATCATAAGAATTAGCGTCAATCATCGGAGGAATAATTACTCCGGTGCCATCCATTCCCAAGGAAATATTCACTTGTGAATTGCATATCGCAACCGGTAATGTACATAGCTTCCTAATAACCTGTATATATG
>JABDLO010000460.1 GCA_013002995.1 Saprospiraceae bacterium
AAATTAAGCTCCTTAATCGCTCTTAATACATCTCTTCTGCTGATCATTCCTGCGAGCTTTCCATTTTTATCTTTTACTAAGAGTCTCTTAAACGGAGATGTAACGAAGATATTCGCAGCATCCATTAGATCGCTGTCAATTGTGATGGTCCTCATAACATTGGACATATAATCCTTAACCGTTTCTTTTCCGACCGGATGATTGTAATAGGCACTTGAAAAGATGACTTTGAGGCAATCTTTATCATCAATAAGTCCTGCAACATCGCCATTCTTATCTAATACGGGGGCACCGGTTATCCGATTCTTCAAGAGTGTATCAATGGCATCATTTATAGGTGTATCAGTTGTAAAGGTGATTAGTTTTTTGGTCATATATTCACTGACATTCGGGGTCGTGAGCTTAAGGTCCTTACCACCGGAGCTGGGTTGTTTCTGCTTAAAATTCTTCATCATTTCAGGATTTAATAATTATTGTGAGCCTAATATATAAATGCAATTAATTATAAGATAAGGTAATTATTTTGTTTCCAATTCATTTTATGAAATATATTTTTATAAATAACATCATTCTCGTAAATAAATCTAGTATAACAGACCTCTTCGCGATTAATTTTTTCAAGTATGTTGTGATTTTATTATGAAGATGGATACTTATAGTATGAAGCGACTGATATGGATATAGATTTTGAGTTTACAGAAATGATTAAAATTCATGAGGGTACGATCTATAAGATCATTCTTTCCTATACCAATAAGGCTGATGCTATCCAGGATCTGTACCAGGAAGTGGTATATCAATTGTGGAAGTCTTACACTACTTACAGAGGAGATTCAAAATTAAACACCTGGCTCTACAGGGTTGTACTTAATACGGTCCTTTCTCAGCACAGAAATGATTCAAGAAGAAAGAAAAGGAAGGAAGATTATCTCTCTATAAAATTCGACTATACTTATGACCATGAACTTGATGAAAAAATTAAAAAATTATACAAAGCCATTTACACGCTAAATGACATAGACAAAGCAATTATCATGCTTCATCTTGAATCTAAAAGCCACAAAGAAATAAGTGAAATCATCGGAATCACCATAACCAATGTTGGTACTAAAATATCAAGGATAAAATCTAAACTACATAACAAAATCCAAAAACTTTAGATATGGAAATCAATGAATTTCAGGACATATGGAAGGCCATGGATGAATCAATTAGCAGTCAATCAAAACTTAACAATCATACGATCATGGAGATGACAAAAGACAAGTATCACAGCACAATCAACAGGATCTCTAATAAGGAGAAGATAGGTTCTATATTTTGTTTATTAATTGTAATATTCATTATATACACCCTTAAAGACCAGGACACATGGTATCTAATGACATGTGCAATCCTCAGCATGTGCTTTTACATCATTTTGCCCATCTTATCTCTGAAATCCATTCGGGATTTGAACGCAATCAGTTTTGCGAGCAATAACCTAAGAGACACAATCAATGAATTTCATAAAAAGAAAACTGCATTCCTTAAGGTGCAGCAATTAGGTATTTTACTTGGTATATTTATTTTATTCCTTTTTTTGCCTCCAACGATCAAATCCATTGATGGCAAAGACATATTCTTAGATCGAGGGATATGGATATGGTACATCCCCACGTCTCTTATATTACTTGGACTATTTGCAAGGTGGGGTTATAATCATTATAAAAGGACCATAGATAAAGCTGAGGGCATCTTGAAGGACTTCCAATAATGGTCAGATTCTTATATTCGCACCATAATGAGTAGCGATGAGACCAAAGGTAAAGATCTGCTGTATTCAGAATATTGATGAAGCCAACCTAGCCATCAGGTTAGGAGCTTCAGCAATAGGTCTGGTCGGAAAAATGCCGAGTGGGCCAGGGCCTATTTCAAATCAGATGATCAAAGAAATTGCTTCACATACCCCTACTGGAATTGATACTTTTTTACTCACCAGTGAAATCCTAAAATCGAAAATTAAAGACCATCACGATCTTACCAGAACGACCACAATACAATTGGTTGATGATCCTGGATCAGGAACATATAAGTATTTAAAGATTCACCTTCCTGACACTAAAATAGTCCAGGTCATACATGTCATCGATGAATCATCAGTAGAGAATGCATTGGGGATCAGTAATGAAGTAGATGCCCTATTACTAGATAGTGGCAACCCCACCCTTTCTACTAAGATACTAGGCGGCACAGGAAACACACATGACTGGTCATTGAGTCGCAAAATCGTAGAGCAATCATCAATCCCGGTATTCCTGGCAGGTGGCCTCCGGGCACATAATGTAAAGCAAGCAATCGATGAAGTGCAACCGTATGGTCTGGATCTGTGTACCGGAGTTAGAACAGATGGACAACTTGATCCATATAAACTGGAAGCTTTTTTTAGAGCAATATATGATTAGGTTAATTACCTCAATTTACCTTGGAACAAGTTTTTCCAGGAATATGTACAACCACACACGTTCCCTGTGATGAACTACTGACATCTAATTCACCTTTAAGATATTTCACTCTGGACAAAATACTTTTCATTCCAATACCCTGAGCGTTTAATGCCTCTTGATAATTAAATCCTTTACCATTGTCTTCAACCGTTAACAACAAATCACCATTTACGTCATCCAGTTGAAGTAAAAGCGTTGAAGCACCTGCATGCTTAATAACATTATTGACCAGCTCCTGAATGATACGATAGGTCATTATTTCCTTAGTCTGTTCCAATCGTCCTTTAAGACTTGTAATATGAAGATTTATAGATATTGGATGATTTTGCTCCACCTTTGATACCAGGTCTTCTATAGCAGCTTTAAGACCTAACTTGGCTAGAGCCAGTGGCATCATATTGGTTGCAATCCTGCGTACTTCCTTGCTGGCAGAATCAATCATTCCTGAGGCTTTTCCATATAGATCATATCCGGCAAGTTCATCCACTTTATGTTCTAAGGCATGCAATTGAGATTTTATATTACTTAAAATACCACCAAGGCCATCATGG
>JABDLO010000464.1 GCA_013002995.1 Saprospiraceae bacterium
ATCCACTAGTCCGGGAAATAGAGCTTCTTGCAATTGCCATTTTTGGGAATTGATTGGAATTTTCGATGAAGTAGGAGAAGAATTGGGTTTTGAAACCCATGGGGAATGTGTAGTTGCAATTAAGCCCTTATTTGAAGACTAATTTAAAATTACAAAACTTTCAAAATTATTTAACAATGAAAAAGCTATATATAATTGTGTTGTTACCACTATTATTGGTGGGGTGTGAACAAACATTAACCGATTCAGAAAATGTTATCACCGATTTAGAGATCAGATCCAATAATAATGGACAATCTCATATGGTTATTGAACCCTTTGATGAAACAGTGTGGAATGATTGCACTGGAGAATGGGTGGATATAACAGGCAACTTTAAAACAATGGTCCACATAAACATTGACGCTAATGGAATTCCTCATATAAACTCCAAAACAGGGTTTAGCAATGCCAGTGGTGTAGGACAAACTACTGGATTGAAATATAGGTTGGTAGGCAATGGTGCAGATTGTCCTGGTCCCCCATGTGTCGGATTCCGTAATGTTAACATTCGTTGCAATCCTATACAATGCCCTGATGGAGTAGTCATTTTTAACGGTGTAGTAAGACAAAGGCTCGTATCTCAGGGCAATGCTGACGATCTGGTAATAACAGCATTTTTTAAAATTACTATAAATGCCAATGGCGATATTCCAATTTTGAAAAGTGAAGGAGACAAAATTGAGTGTTTATGATTAACGTTCCTTGGTATTGTAAAATGAATAAGACAAAAGGTTATTTTGCCATTTATCTTTTTAATGGTCTGGAAATTGGTTTTAGGAATATTTGGCAAAGATCGAGAAAATAGTATCAGCCAAAAGATGGTCTTTATCTGTAACAATATTACCGGCATCATGTGTACTCAATGATATCTCAACCGTATTATAAACATTGCTCCAGTTGGGATGGTGGTTCTGTGATTCTGCATGAAAAGCGACTTCAGTCATAAAGGCAAAGGCTTCCTTAAAATCTTTGAAAGAAAAAGAGGCTTTTAAGGTATTATCAGTTTCTTTGAATGCTGTCATATTGGATTTCAATTTAATATTTCAAGGATGAAGATAATGCCTTTATTTTACTCATTCTGGAGCATTACTTGAAGCTCCAATCGTATTGATCTACAGCCAGCAGGCATTCAGCCAAAAGATCAATGGTCAATTGAATGTCTTTCTTGTGAGCCATCTCTATTACCTGGTGAAGGTATCTTGTAGGTATGGATATGGCTCCGGCAATGGCACCTCCCTTGCTGTATCGTTGAATTCCGGCAGTATCAGTACCACCTGCAGTTAATACTTCCATCTGGTGCATGATGTCATGCTTTTCGGCTACTTCCTTCATAAATTGGACCATCCTGTAATCACAGATCGTTGACCCATCCATCACCTTTATTGCTGTTCCTTTGCCCAGTTCTGTAACCATCTCATGAGGTGCAGCACCCGGCAGATCATATGCCATCGTCACATCCAGGGCTATTCCGAAATCAGGATCGATGCCTGAAGCTGCGGTAATGGCTCCCCTCAATCCCACCTCTTCCTGAACGGTGAATACACCGTAGACATCATATGGAAGATCTTTGCCTTTCAACTCTTTTAATGTCTCCAATAATATAAACACCGACACTCGATTATCAATTGACTTGGAATTAACACATTCTCCCATTTCTATCAACTCTCTTTCCCTGGTAATAGGATCGCCCACGGAAATCAATTCTTTCACCTTGTCGCCAGGTAGCCCCGTGTCAATGAAATAATCTATGGTTTTGGGTGGTTTTGTTTTTTCTTCGGGAGTAAGCACATGGATGGGCTTGGTCCCCATTACTCCCATCACATCTTCTTTACCATGAATGATGACCCTCTGTGCCGTTAACGTCTTCCCATCAAATCCTCCGAGGGTGTGAAACTTGATGAATCCATTGTCATCAATATGGGTGACGATAAAACTAATCTCATCCATATGCGCAGCGACCATGACCTTTTTATCTGCTTTTCCTCGTCGGATGGCAGTGATATTACCAAGGGCATCGGTTGTTACCTCATCAGCCAGGCCATCAAGTTGTGATAGTACAAATTTTCTTATCCTTTGCTCAAACCCCGGAGCACCTGGAATTTCACAGATCTGTTTCAGTAACGGAATGTTAATTTCACTCATCAATTATTGTGTTTGTGGTAAGCATTGTAAAGGGCTATGCCCAAAATGACCGCTAAATTAAAACAGCATACAATATAGACAAGTGTAAAAATGTTAAAATGTAAGATACTTTATCAAGTATACCTCACCGGAAAAATCGCTAAATTGCGATCTTATTAAATATTTTTATAATATATAATGTCCTTTGTAAAGAAACTGGCCGGTGAGACGGTGATCTATGGATTGAGTTCGATTTTACCGAGAATCATTCATTATCTCTTCTTTACCATTTATATAACGTATCGATTTGATGATACGATGCAATACGGCATCTACAATGATCTCTATGCCTATTCAACCATCATACTGGTGTTGTTCTTATTCAGGATGGATACCGCATTTTTTAGATTTGGGTCGAGGGATGATGATCAGGAGAAAGTCTTTGGGACAGCTTTGATGCCGGTATTGTGGATTGCCATAGTAGGAGTTACAGCTATGTATGTCAATGCAGAAACCATCTCAGGATGGATTGCTTATGAACATGGTGCATACTACGTGAAGTGGTTTGCCTTTATCCTGGGATTCGATGCAGTTGCCGGGATGATTTATGCCAGGTTCAGGTTACAGAGCAGGCCTTATAGGTTTTTAATCTATAAAGTACTCAATATTGTTATTACGCTTGGCCTGGTATTCCTTTTCCTGGAAGTGTTACCGAGGATGGGTATCGAGTGGATAGAGGTGAGGGAACCCATTGATTACGTATTCATTGCCAATCTGATTGCCAGTGCATCGATTCTACTATTGATGTTGCCTGAGCTTCTGAAGGTTAAATGGGGATTTGATAAAGTACTTTGGAAGAAGATGTTGAGCTATGCATTTCCATTGGTTATTGTCGGAATTGCAGGAAACATCAACCAGGTGTTTGCAGCACCATTACAGAAGTTTTTCCTGGGGGAGGATGTACAGCAGAATCTTGCCGTTGCCGGTAAATATATGGGCCCTGCAAAGATTGCCTTATTGCTTAACCTATTCACGGTTGCGTTTAATTATGCCGCTGAGCCTTTCTTTTTTAATAACGTCGGTAAAGAAAATAGTGAAAAGGCATATGGCCAGATCATGCATGCATTCACAGTAGTGGCGGGAGTGGCCATGATGGGTATAGTATGCTTTCAGGAAGTAGCCATCCTCATCATCGGTGAAAGCTATCGGGGTCCCCAGGAGATCATACCGATATTATTATTCGCCTACTTTTTCCTCGGGTTGTATTACAATATATCCATCTGGTATAAGTTAAGTGATAAGACGATGTATGGTGCTTTGATCAGTGTGGGAGGAGCCATCATTACCCTTGGAATAAGCATTGGGTTCCTGAGTAAGGTTGGCTATATTGCATCAGCTTGGGCTTCTCTGGCATGTTTTACATTTATGGTAGTGGTGGGATACTTTCTGGGGCAGAAGCATTATCCAATCAAATATCCGGTGAAAAGAATCTTGAAACTAGTGGGATTTTATGCTGTTATTATGATCAGCTCCATATCTATAAAAGAGGCTTTTGATTCAGTATGGGTATCTCTGGGTATAGGAGTATTATTATTTTTAGGATTTGTAACAATGATGTATCTTATGGAAAACAAAGAGATCAGAGCGTACCTTAAAACAGCATGATGCATAGATTTATATTTAAATGGCTGGCCATCGGATTGTTACTGACCTCGTCTCAGTGCGAAGAGAATAATCTAGCAGTCAGAAAGGTGATGGACATTCCGAGTGCTGCCAAGGAAACCTCAGGTATAGGTATACATGGTTCTCTCTTCTTCACGCACAATGATAGTGGAGATGGTCCTTTTGTTTATGTTCTGGATACAATGGAAAAAAACATTTCCCGCAAGGTGGAACTCAGGGGAGCTAAGAATGTAGATTGGGAAGATATAGATGTTGAAGGGAATAAGCTTTACATTGCTGATACCGGTGATAATACCTCTAATCGATTTAAGAATACCGTATACGTAGTAAATTTAGATTCATTTAATACGGCTGGAGTTTCGTTGAGGGAATATGATGAAATTCAGTTCACATTCAGGAACAAGAAAGATAAGAAACGGAAGGTTAACAGTGAAGCCATGATGGTAGTGCGGGATACCATCTATTTTTTGTCTAAAGACTCTAAGGAAACAGATGTGTATATGCTGCCTCCGGGATCTGATGAAGCAGAGAAAATCGGGGATGTGAAGTTGCCATTTCAGGTAACAGCTGGTTGTCATATGGGCGATGGTACATTTGCAATAAGCGGGTATGAAAAATTAACTGATACATATTACATCTCAGACGTAATCATCCTTACTGTTGAGGATCTGCCAAGGTGGAAAGGGGTTGAGTGGAATGCAATGGACCTAAGATTGAAAGCACAGGTTGAAGGAATTGACTATGATGGTCAACAATTGTATATTTCAGCGGAAGGAATCGGAATATCTCCCGGAAGGTTAATGGCAATTAAATAACTACAGTATGTCTTATTCAAGCAGGAAGAGGTACAAAAGCAGAAGGGAAAAAAACTATTCAGGCTGGAAGAAGTTTAAGGTAGTCATTCTGTTTATTGTTGCAGCTGCCTTGATTCTAATCATCAAGAACTGGGTGGCCATCACCAATCATTTGGGCACTTACTTTTATTGATGTTTCCTAAGCTTCCATGTTAACATAAGGAGTGATCTTTCCGGCTCTGAAAGCAGGAAGGATTGATGCCAAAGCGCCTATTGATAAAACCGTTACAGAAACAAGGATAAAGTCCCACCATTTTAACTCAATAGGATAAGCATCGATAAGAAATCCCTCAGGGATACCTACAATTCCATAGTTGGCTTGAAGGAAGTACAAAATCAAAGCAAGAATAATCCCGGAAACCAATCCGACAACAGCAATCAACATACCTTCATACATAATAAGGCCACTGATCTTACGCGATGTGAATCCCATTGCCTGAAGGATGGACAAGTCTTGTTTTTTTTCAAGTACCAGCATCCATAATGATCCTATCATATTGAAGGCAATGATCAACATAATGAAAGACGTGATAAGAAAGCTTACCCATTTTTCTGTATTCATCACCTTAAAGTAAGTTGCATCCTGTTCATATCTGTTCTTTATGAGAAAATCAGGTCCCAGGATATCAGCAATTGCTTTTATAACTTTGAATTCATTGACTTTATCCTTCAGTCTTATCTCTAGAAAAGATATATGCTCCTTCAATTCAAGCAACCGATTGACTCTCTCATAATTGGTCACAATGTATTGTAAGTCTGCATCACTTCCAGCTGAGAAAATTCCGGAAGGATACACATCCATGGTGCGATAATCCTTGGCCAGTGGTCCTCGGTTGCTTCTCGTGGGCATGTAGATGGTGACAGGCGTAATAGCGTCGTTGTAATTAATGCTGAGCTTGGTACTCATGCCGCTACCGAGAATACCATAATTGATACTGGGATCATCTAGAATTAACTTTCCGCTACGTAAGCTGGAATCAATATCAGTAACATATCGATATTGTTCATCTACCCCCTTGATGATACCTACTTCCTGTATTCCTTTATAGTCTATTAATGCAGTTTCTTCAATGGTTCTGGACACATGCGATACTTCTGCCATGGCTTCTATCATTGAGATGGTATCCTCATCCATAGTAAAGTATTTTCCTGAGACAGGCATTACTTTAATCTGAGGATTAAATGAGTCAAATAAACTTGTCAAGACCGACTCAAAACCATTGAAGACAGATAAAATTAAAATAAGAGCGGCTGAACCAATCGACAATCCCAGGATGGAAACCCATGTAATGATATTAATGGCATTGGTTGATTTCTTACCGAGTAAATATCTTCTGGCTATGTCTAGCGTCAGATTCAAGGGAGGGTTTCTCTTAGGAGTGATTTATATACAATTGATTGAACCCTTGGTCTGTATTCATCTCTTATGAATCGCGTATTCTCCATTCGAGGATAGGTGCGATTGGATAAAAAGACATATACAAGATTGTGTTCCGGATCTGCAAAAACTGCTGTTCCTGTAAATCCAAGATGTCCAAATGTCTGATCAGATGCCAGTGAAGACATATTCTGTGATCGATCAGGATTCAGCTCCTTCATATCAAATCCAATTCCTCTACGCGTAGAAATACGATAACGTGAAGTGAATTGCTTGACAGTTTCCTGGTTGAGGAATTTTTTTCCCCCGTAATGACCGCCGTTCAACAACATTTGCATCATAATGGCAATTTCTCTGGAATTGGAGAAAAGACCGGCGTGGCCACTGACTCCGCCGAGCATGGCTGCTCCCATATCATGGACATAACCGGTAAGTCGTTGCCTTCTGAAATAAACATCTTCTTCTGATGGGATAATGTTATTGAGTTTGATGGTTTTGTGAGGATTAAACCCAGTTCTTTTTAATCCCAAAGGCTTATAGAATGATTCAGTGGCATATTCATCTACGCCTTTTCCTGTAATATTATTAATGGCATTGTGTACCAGGTAGAACGCCAGGTCGCTGTAACGATAACCTTCACGCTCTCGAAGTTTGCTGCTATATATTTTTGACCATATGGAATCGCGATAATCTGTTCTAAGATAAAGATTTTTAGCTACGGGAATTGAATATTTTCCTGAACCTGTACGCCTGTAATATTCGGGGAGAGGCCTTGGATTTCTTTTATTATCGGTGATGGTCTGTACATAAAATGGTATCCATCCAATCAATCGAGCGTGATGTGCCATCATTTCCTCGAATGTCATTTCTTTTTTATTGGTGGTATCTAACTGAGTTATGTACTTAGAAACCCGATCTTTTACATTGACCTTACCTTCATCCTGAAGCTTCATCATGGAAAGTGTCGATGCCAGGATTTTAGTTACTGAAGCTACATCATAGATATCTCTTGGAGTGACTTTCCTCTTCTTGGCATAGGTAAAGTATCCATAAGATTTATCAAAAACGATCTTACCATCTTTTGCAACCAATATCTGGCAACCTGGTGCAGCCCTATCGCTTATCATCTCGGCCATTAAGGTATCAATAGATGCTAAAGTAGCCGATGACATACCTACACTTTCAGGAATATCGTATCCCAGGCGTGCAAGATCTTCTCTGTCTTCTCCCTGACCATATTTATAAGAACCTACAGATACCGGCAATCGACCTCTGAAAGGAGTAGCACCACATATGGCCTGAGCAGTAATATCCTGGGTAAGCGGATCTTCGTTATAGGCAACGATCATCTGATCCCTGTATCCCCACTTTTCCAGAGCATATGGACTTCCGAATAATACTGTTGTTACTTTATTCTGCTTGTATAGAACATCTAGAAATTGAAGCGTAGAATCGGATACTCCATACCCCTTGCTTCTCAACTTGCTCATATCATGAATGCTGACTATTACCTGATCATATTTCTTCAATTCTTTTAGCAATCTGCTCCTCCTCTTGCTATCCATGTCTTTATGAGCCTTTAAATTCATGGTAGTCAGGTAATCACTGATGCGCTCCTGGAAGGGTGTATATTCAGACTTACCAATGCTTAGAGTTGCATATCGGGAATCATTTAATTGCTGTACTGGTAATGCACCCAGGGTATCATTGACCAGTGTAATAGCAGCTCTGGTAAGTCGTGATTTAAGTGCTATGGATTCAGGACGGTTTAAAACCTCATCAACTAAAGCTGGGTTCAGCGGTTGATGGCCTCTGGAAAGTCCCAGCTCGTATTTCATTGCCAGAATTCTCTTGACACTTTCTGTTACCTGGTTTTTATTGATCTTTCCGGAATTGATATATTCCTTAATCTTCTTCATTGACTTATCGATATCCATGGTTAAGACGATCATATCATTTCCTGCGAGCAGGGCTTCTGCTTCCGCTTCCCCTGTCGGAAAATGATTGAGGACGCCCTTCATTTCCATGGCATCGGTAAAGACAACTCCATTAAATCCTAATTTCTTTCTCAGTAATTCTGTGATTACATTTCTTGATAGGGTGGTAGGCCTATTGGGGCGATCATCATAAGCAGGCATATGAAGGTGAGCTACCATCATACTCTTGACACCCTGGTCAGAAAGTACCTTAAAAGGCATTAATTCCAGGCTGTCCAGTCTTGCAGTGTTGTGCTTAATTACCGGAAGATCATAATGTGAATCTACGCCGGTATCACCATGCCCTGGAAAATGCTTGGCACATGCCACGATTCCGTAGTCTTGCATGCCTTTCATATAAGCAAAACTCTTAGCTGCAACATTGTAAATGTCTTCTCCGAATGACCGATCATTAATGACAGGATTATCGGGATTGTTATTGACATCAGCTACAGGAGCAAAATTTACGTGAATTCCAGTCGCCTTGCATTGCATTGCAACCTCTTTTCCGAATTCATAGATGAGGTTATCATCCTGAATGGCACCCAACATCAATTGCCTGGGGAAGTCAGTGACTGATCCCTTGAATCTCATACTTAATCCCCATTCTCCATCTATCGCAGTGAGTAATGGAATGCGAGAGAGGGATTGATAGGTATTGACGAGTAAAGCCTGATTTTCCGGACTTCCCTGAAAGAAACACAACCCCCCTATTTGATATTTCTGAATTAATGATTTGACTTGATCAATATGCTTCTGATCAGTATATGAGAATGCACGCATCATGAACAGCTGGCCAAGCCGCTGATCCTCGTTCATGGCATTGTATATACTATCTACCCATTGAGCCTTCTTATCAACCTGACCAGAGAGGTCAGCATTGATTGCCATTATAATTAAAACAAAAAGTAGTTTTCTTAACGTCATTCTTCCATGGATATATTCACATTCTACAATTACTGATTAAACGCATTGGGATCTATCTGTAATGCTTTCCTTCTATTTATTTCTGCATTATTGGTATCACCCAGCTGACTATATGCATTATAAAGTAGCACATATCCTGCTTTGTCTTGTGGTACCAACTGTGTCACCCTCGTATAATATTTTATCGCTTCCTGGTGATTGCCTGCAAAACTTTCCAGAATTCCCATCAACCGATTGATTTCATAATCACTATTGTCAATCTGGTATGATCTCGTAAGGTAAGCTCTTGCTTTATTTAAATCACCCTGCACTTCCCCGGCATTTCTTCCTCCTTCACGTAATGCTACTGCCAGATTTTTCAATGCATCATCATAAGATGCATCAATTGCCAGGGATTGATCATATGCCTTGATTGCTTCTTCATATTCCTCAGCATAAAATCGGGCATTCCCCAATAAAAGCCAGGCATTTTTATAATTGGGGTGTATGCTTAATGCCTTATTGAGGTATTCCTTCGATTGACTCAACATCTGGGCTTTTTTCGCTTCATCAGTTTCATCTGAACTTCTACTGACCAATACCCCTCCGGCAGCATTCAATGCCTTTGCACTGTTAATGCTCGTCTTGACATCAGTGGTATACAACGTATAGTCATCCTGCCACACCATATTCCTGTCTAAGGTTTTAAATCCATACAACCCTAATACAAGAATGGCAAAGGCATAAAATACATATGACCCAAATTTATAATATATATTCCACATAACATAAGCTAATAACAAGCAAAAACCAAAAGAAGGCATGAATAAAAACCTTTCAGATAAATGAGTACCTATCGGAAAGACAATATTGGAAAATATGGAAATGGTAAAAATAAAATACCAGATTGAGAAAGAGATGAGTCGATTTCTCTTCCATGTGATGATTCCTATCGATATAACAGTTAACAGTGATATCGCAGCTATAATCACCCAGGGTTCTGAAATATTAAGCACTTCTACTTGACGTGGATAATAGTCATTGGTAAGTGGATGAGGAATTATTAATAATTTAAGGTACCAGCCCAGAGCATATATGATGGCTGCAGTTTTCTCAGAGGATGTGAAGAAAGAATAACTTCCATTTTCATACTTGACAAATGGGTTATTCATCATCTCCAGAGGTTCATCACCGACACCCCACCCAAGGATTGAAAACCTTATGATTATAAAAATAATTGTTCCGGCTATGATGGCCATCGTGGGCTTTAGAGACTGAAAAATGGTTTCTTTCTTCAGATACCAGAAAATCAGAAAACATACTGGTATCAAAGTGATGGCATTTTCCTTTGACATCATAGCAAGAAAAAACAGGATAGAAGCTGATGTCCACTTTATTAATTCACTGTACTTATCCCTGACTAGTACATAGATGGCAGATATTCCGAGTAAGAAGGCCATGATTTCATCTCTTCCTTTAATATTAGCAACTGCCTCCGTATGAATGGGATGGAATGCAAATAACATTGTTGCTATGAAAGCAAACCATGGTAAAGCATCTTTTACTCGGGTTTTTATCAGAACTATGACCAATGTCAAATACATGATAACACACAGTAGAGCGTAGAGTACAGCATTGATAAGGTGGCTTATTGCCGGGCTTTCACCAAATATTTCCCGCTCAATGGCAAATGTTATCAGGGATAATGGACGATATCTACCTCCTGCGACCAATGATTCTTTACCTTCTACCTTAAAGAAACCAAAGAAAGTATCTTTAGTCAATAAGCCAGAGATCCCATTAAAGCCATCCTGGGTAAACATATTATCTGTGATGACAATGGCGTCATCCTGAGCATAATCATGACCAAAAGTATTAGCATAAAGTAGAAATGAAGAAAGTGCAATGATGATTACATGAAGCTTACTATTTTCCAGAAAATTTTTCTTTTTGGAAGAAGCAGGAGGAGTAGCCTTTCTTTTGGTGACTTTTTTCTTCATTGATTTCATTAACGACTTTCGACGATGACCAAGGTAGGAAATCCCGATTAGAAGAATAAAGAATTGATTTAATTTGCACCGGATTTTAACGATCATATCAACAAAAACGGACTGTGATCCTTATTATTAAGGAATAAACTAAAGGATATTGAATACTGTACCACTATATCATAAGATTATCGGAGAAGGTGAGCCGTTGATTATCATTCATGGATTATTCGGGATGTCGGACAATTGGGCTTCATTTGCCAAAAGAGTTGCAGAAGAAAGAATGGTCATTCTTGTTGACGCCAGGGATCATGGCCGATCACCC
>JABDLO010000474.1 GCA_013002995.1 Saprospiraceae bacterium
TGTGAATACATCGGAGCTCCCGATCAGGTAGACTCAGATTGTGACAATGTTGTAGATGAATGCGATGTATGCCCCGGGTCTGATGACGCTGTAGATGCC
The DNA here is from genome assembly GCA_013002995.1 of Saprospiraceae bacterium. Taxonomy (GTDB): domain Bacteria; phylum Bacteroidota; class Bacteroidia; order Chitinophagales; family Saprospiraceae; genus JABDLO01. Next base: position 100 of record JABDLO010000474.1, read on the forward strand.
AACGAAGATGGAGAACCGGATTGCCTCACACTTCCCGAATACGATGACATCGATGAATCATGGAAGTGTGGCAACAACAAGGTCATTATTACCCATATACCTCCTGATAACCCCACCAATATTAGAGAATTATGTGTGAGTTATAACTCTGTACCCTCACACTTAGCATCTGGCAGTTTCCTGGGACCTATTTCAGCATGTGATCAGATTGGTGCCAGAACTTTACCGACACAGCGTCAAGCATCATTCACCTCAACAGAATTGACAACATTCCCCAATCCTGCTCATGATCTTATCAATATCACCTGGACCAGCAATAAATCCGAAATGGTAAAGCTGAATATTATAGGAATCAATGGTCAATTGATCAACCGTACTGAGAAGAATACTCATCCGGGAATCAACTCAATAAAAGAAGACATCAGTCAGCTGGAAAATGGGATTTATTTTATCAAAATGAATGCACCATCACACTCAGAAATTATCAAATTCATAAAAACATAATAATATGTCAACACTCAACAACAAAATAGCCATCGTCACAGGAGCCTCCAGGGGTATCGGAGCTGCAACTGCCAAATTACTGGCCAGCCAGGGAGCCAAAGTAGCCATCACCTATTCCAAAAGTGCTGATGAAGCCAACCATGTGGTATCAAAAATCATCTCCGGTGGTGGGCAAGCCATTGCTGTTCGATGTGACGCATACGATACAACAGCACCACAGAAATTGGTCGAAGCCATCGTTTCAAAATGGGATGCAGGTATAGATATCCTGGTCAACAATGCAGGTACGTTTGCTACGGGCAGCCTGGCAGAAACAGGATTAGAGGTTTATGAGCAAGTGTTCAATCTCAATGTAAGGGGTGTATATGAAATGACGAGGGCTGCAGTTCCTCATATTAATGATTCGGGCAGAATCATCAACGTAGGCTCTGCAATTTCACACTATGCTTTTCCTGAAGTTAGTGCATATGGAGCTTCTAAAGCAGCCGTTGCAGGTTTGACCCGGTCATGGGCCAAGGAATTAGCTTCCAGAAAAATCACTGTCAACACGGTTCACCCGGGTAGTATCAATACTTCTATGAATCCTGACATTCCTGAAAATGACTTCGCCGGATATCAGAAGACCCTTAATGCATTGGGGAGGTTTGGAACTCCTGAAGAAGTGGCAGCATGCATTGCCTTTCTGACCAGTCCTGGGGCAGCTTTTGTTACAGGATCAGAATTGATTGTAGATGGAGGGTTGACGATATAGCTTATTTAAAGGTGAAAGGTACCTCAGCACAAGTTTTATCCCATATAAGTTGGAGCTTGCCTCCTTTCCCTTCTTCCAAAATTTTGATGGTGAACTGGTCGTACTCATCATAAGTGGTCTTTTCCTTCATAGGAAGATGTACCAAGTCAAATTCTTCCTTGTAAATGCTTCCCCAGGCATCTCGCTGGGTGTTGAATATGAGAGTCCAGTCATCTGGCCGAGGAATGGTGTAGAGATTATATGTGCCCGGATCAATGGCCTGATCTCCAATTTTTATCGATTTGTCGAACGTGATTTTGGTAGCACCTCCAGCCCCGGTACGCCACACTTCACCATAAGGAACTATCCCACCAAATATTTTCCTACCTCTTCTTAAAGGCCGCCCATAATCAATGGTTATCTGAGTTCCATGTATCATTGCTGTGGTCTCATCACGCGGAGAAGGGTTTCCAATGGTAGGTCTCATGGCAAATGTTTTAGCAAAGGGTTCAATATCCAAAGGATTATTGCGATAAACTTTCATGTTCCACACAGAACCAATCATATTCATACTATCGATGTGCAGATCTTCTCCAAGATATATCTTTATCCTTTCACTAATGTTGCTCCAGAAATGGATTTCTCTGTCACTAACCCTGGTCAATTTCAATGGCTGGGGTTCGAAATAAGGATTAATAAATGTCAAATCATTTATTTCATCCTTTCTGCTAGCTACTAGCAATGATGCCAGATGTTCAAACTGGCTTATGATAGGAATCCAACCTCCATGGAAATGCATTTTTGATTCCTGAATTAGCATTCTTTCAATCTCAAATTCCCTGGAGGTGCTGTTCTGAACATCTTCGTTATTTCTCTTTATAACACTCCAATCAACAATGCCATTATGTACAGTTACAGTTTCCCTATCTGGTAAATATCCTGTAGCACTTTTCAGAGGGAGAGAAGAATTATTGGGATTTCTATAATCTCCATCAATGTAACGGACGGACCCATCATCGTTATATACATAACTAAACTCCCTCACATGATTCTCAGGAAATCCATGTACTAGCCTACCGTAAAGGTGATTTTTAAATAGGGTAAATGTCTCAACAGCTATGGTATCATTACCCCATGTAATGATATAGCTGGAGGTATATTGGTTGGAAAATTGGCCGGATAAATGGGTTGCCAAATTGAGAAATAAGTAAATGGGGACTAGTAAATTTCTCATTTTTAAAATTTAATAGATTAAACTCAATTGTTACAATCTGTCGGAATAACGCCTTGAGGATTCAACTTTGCTGTTAAACTGATATTGAGCCGGGCACCATTCTTAAGGGTGATATTTTTCACAGGGTAATCCACTCCGGCAGGTACGGTTACTATGACTCCGGGCAGGTCTATCATCACATTCTCACATATCAAAGGAACATGGCCCTGGTTCCACTTGGCAGCATCTGTCCAGTCTCCATTTCCCCCATTCCATTTATTGGTAATTCCACAAGGGCACATATTGGCGTGGCAATTGACAAAATCTTCCCAATCGCCTAATGCGGTGAAATCACTGATATTGGAATTGGTTGAAGAGTTAACATTCAGAGTATTCCATAGATTGGACAAATTGCTATGATAACATCCACCGAGATTGGTATTATGATGAAGGACCAACCATTGTAAAGGAAGATTCCCAATGGAAGGAGGGATCGTACCACTCATGTCATTGCTGCTGAAATACAGGTGGGTAAGATGGGTCAGTTGTCCTAATGAGGATGGAATCGGACCTTCCAGAGAATTATTAGACAAGAACAACCTTTCTAATTCAGAGATACCAGATATCTGAGGAGAAACAATACTATCCAAATTGTTGCCTAGCAGGTTGATTTC
>JABDLO010000477.1 GCA_013002995.1 Saprospiraceae bacterium
AATTTGCGCTTGTCACCGATGATGATGGCATCGTTGATGTATGAGCTGACCTTCAGCATATTCTCAATTTTCTGTGGAGCGATATTTTTACCTCCAGCTGTAATGATCAGATCTTTTTTGCGATCTACAATCTTTAGGTATCCTTCTTCATCGAATTCTCCGACATCTCCAGTATGAAGCCATCCATCCTGCAATGCTCTTGTTGTAGCTTCCGGGTACTTATAATATCCGGAAATAACACCCGGGTGACGGGTCATGATCTCACCATCTTCTGTTAATTTCACCTCTGCATCAACCAGTGGTTTTCCTACATACCCCAGTTTATAGTCATTAAAGGTAGAAATGGTAATAATGGCCGATGTCTCTGTCATCCCATATCCCTCAACCATAGTGATTCCTAATGTGTGATAAAACCGCATCACTTTGGGTGAAATGGGAGCTGCACCACTAAGAGCTCCTTTCATACGATTCATACCCATCATGTATTTTAATGGATATAGAACTGACCAATAAGCCAAAAATCGCATGAATCTCAATCCGATACCTGGCTTTTTATGATCCAGTATTTTATTGGTATAAGAGGTTCCAATCTCCAGTGCTTTCTTAAATACCCATCTATTGGTCCAGGGAGCATCACCCATCTTTATCATAATAGAAGATTGAAATTTTTCCCATACTCTGGGCACGGCATATCCGATGGTGGGTCTTATCTCTCTGATGTTCTGGGCAATGGTGTCAGGGCCTTCAGCAAAATTTATGGTGTTACCAACCATCAACGGAAGATACACACTGAACATCCTTTCAAATATATGGCACAAAGGAAGAAACGACATGGTCTCATCATTGCTGCTTACAATGTTGTCATACCTCATAAGAGAGGTGCCAACCCAAAGGATATTCCTGGCTGACAACATAGCACCTTTGGGTTTTCCAGTAGTTCCAGAGGTATAAACCAATAGGGCAATGTCATCCGGTTTTACGTTTTCAACCCTTGAAAGATGTCTATCCGGATTGCTTTCATAACTTTTTTTACCGGAGGCGATGACATCATCGTAGAATAATAACTGATCATCATTCATTCTTTCCAGACCCTTCTTATCCCAATATATTACGTATTCTAAGTGAGACAATCCACCTTTCATATGGAGCCATTTGTCCACCTGCTCTTCATTCTCTGCAAATAGAACTTTACACTGTGAATGATTCAGGATGTACTGAACCTGAGGCCAGGCACTTGTGGTATAGATTCCTACAGTACGTGCACCGGCCATCTGAATGCCCATGTCCATATATAGCCATTCTGGACAGTTTTCCCCAATTATACCTACAAAATCTCCTGATTCTACACCCAGATCCATCAATGCATGGGTGAGATAACAGGATTGTTGGTGGTACTCTTTCCAGCTGATTTCCTGCCATAGGCCGTATTCTTTGTGACGCATGGCTATCCTGTCACCCCTTTCTGAGGCTTTTTCGATAAAGGTGGACGGTATGCTTTTGATATGTGAGGAATCTACCGCCATGTTCTTTTTCTTTTATACCGTTGGTACCCCTTTAGAGATTCAATTTCCTTGACACCCAGGTAAAACTCCTGTACATCTTCTTCATTTTTTAATTCCTCTGCACTTCCCTGCATGACAAATCTTCCATTCTCCATGATATACACATGATGAGCCACTTCAAAGGCCATGTGTGCATTCTGCTCTACAAGAAGAATAGTAATCCCTTCCTGATTGATGACTTCAATGATTTTAAAAATTTCTTTGACCAGTAAGGGGGATAACCCGAGGGAAGGTTCATCTAGAATCATGAGCTTGGGCCTATTCATTAGAGCCCGGGCTATTGCCAGCATCTGTTGTTCCCCTCCGGATAAGGTTCCGGCCAGTTGGTCTGATCTCTCTTTCAGTACAGGAAAGTGACCAAACATTTTTGCCATATCCTGAGTGACTCCTTTCTTGTCTTTTCTTAAGTATGCTCCGACGTATAGATTCTCTTTTACGGTGAGCTCATCGAAGATCTGTCGACCTTCAGGCACATATGAAATTCCTTTTCTTACAATTTTCTCAGTATCTTTTAACTGTATTTCTTCACCCATAAATGTGATGACTCCTTTTTCAGGTTGGTCATCAATTAAACCCATGATGCTATTCATGGTTGTCGATTTACCCGCACCATTATTTCCAAGAATGGCGGTAATCATTCCTTCCTCTACGGTGAAAGAAATGCCATTTAAGACCTTGATCTTATCATAATAAGTTTCTATGTTTTTTACTTCAAGGAACATTTAATAGTTTTTAATGGATTGCTTCTCCAAGGTATGCGTGGATTACTTCTTCATCTTGCAATACGTCTTCTACATTTCCCACTATAAGTTTCTTTCCAAAATTTAGAGCCAGGACCCTGTCAGATATATCTTTTACTAGATGCATGTTGTGCTCTATAACGATAACGGTTATTCCCAATTCGTCCCGGATATCTTTTATCCAGAAAATCATGTCTTGCCGCTCTTCGTTATTTAATCCAGCGGCTGGCTCATCCAGGAGCAATAACTTGGGTTCTGTTGCCAGGGCTCTTCCTAGTTCTACCAGCTTTTGGATTCCGTATGGAAGTGAAAATACTGGCCTTTCCCTGTACTTTTCCAAGTCCAGAAAGTCAATGATTTCCTCAGCTTTTAACCGATGTTGGACTTCTTCTTTTGCTGCTCTTGAATTTTTAATATTCAACCCAAGGATATTCCACAATGGCGCCTTCATTTCTGTATGTCTTCCCAGAAGGATGTTATCCAGGGTGGTCATATATTTAAACAATTCCAGATTCTGGAAAGTCCTCGCAACACCTTTTCTGGCTATCTGGTGTGGTTTTAAACCTGTGAGCACATTTTGCTCTATTGATATTTTACCCTGATCAACAGCATACAGGCCATTGATACAATTGAATATAGTAGATTTACCGGCTCCATTGGGGCCAATGATTGAAAATATCTCTCCTTTAGATACGTCAAAACTTAGTTTCTGCACTGCTTGTACCCCACCGAAAGACTTACTTATATTTTCTACTTTAAAAAAGCTCATGATTAAACTTTGCGTACATAATGTTTATCAAAAAGCCCCGAAGGCTTGACAAATAGAACTACTATAATAATGGCAAATGCCACCACGGATTTAAATTCCAGAGAAATATAAAACCCAAAGAGATTTTCAATCAAACCCAATAACAAGCCTCCTATTACAACTCCCGGGAGGCTCTTTAATCCACCAAGAACAGCTGCAGCAAATCCCTTCAACAAAGGATCCCACATCATAGTAGGATCAAGGGTGGTAATAGGGGCGACAAGTACACCTGCTATGGCACCGACCATTGCACTGATTCCAAAAGAGATACCAAGAATTCTATTGGTGGGTATCCCATTAAATCTTGCGGCCTTTACATTTTGTTGGCTGGCTTTCATCGCCAACCCCAGCTTGGTGTGTTGCAACAGCAGGTATAATCCAAGCATTATGGCCACAGCAATGAGAATGGAGGCCAGGTTGTGTTCTGTAAGTACAAATGAATCCGTTCTGTAGATGACTTCTGACTCAGAAAAAGGAAGTGTAAAAGTCCTCTGATCACTCCCCCATTTCCATCCAGCAAATCCGTATAATACCAATTGGAAGCCAAGGGTGATGATGATGAATCCAAGAAGATTGGGTTCTTTAGCTCGCCGGATGAATATGAATTCAAAAAGAAAGCCCAGGATAAAAGCAAATGCCAACGTCCCCGCTAATGCCAATAAAAATGGCAGTCCGGCAGCTGTGAGCAATATAAATGTGATATAGGTGGACACCATAGCCATTTCACCCTGACTGAAATTAGGGATTTCAGAAGCTTTATAAATGATGCTCATAGCGAGGGCCATTAAAGCATAAATGCTTCCTGCTACAATGGAATTGATGATTAATTGAGCGATCATATTATTTTAATAAAAAGGCCATAATTTCCAGTATCTCTTAATTCTTAACCACACACCATTCAATCCCAGGGGCTCGAATAGGATGACTGCTATTAAAGTAAATCCTGTGAGCACCCATTTAATATTGGCAATACCTGAAGGATTCATAAATGATTCTGAAAATGATTGAATAAGACTTCCTATAATTGGAAAATCAATGATGTTATCTGCTTGCAGGCTTAAGTAAGTCATGGCAATCCCACCCAGAATAGATCCTGTAACACTTCCGAGTCCACCTAGAACAACAGTAGCTAAAAACAAAACAGACATCATAAATGAGAAAGTACCAGGATTTACAAATTGTAGGTATAAAGCCCATAGACACCCTGCAATACCAGCATAAAACGCACTGATAGCAAAGCTTAGGGTTTTATATCGAGCCAGGTTTATGCCGGTAACCGATGCCGCAATGTCACTATCTCTTACTGCCTGAAATGCCCTTCCGATTCTGCTTTTCAAAATATTGTGGGCGAAAACAGTCATGATGATGGTGATAACAATAAATACGTAATACAAGGACTCGTCATATTTCAATCCAGTCCAGGATAAATTAATCTTAGGTACCGTCATCCCCATTCTCCCTCCGAATACATCCATTCTTCCTATGATGACCATGACAGCCAGGCCAAAACCCAAAGTGGCAATGGCAAGATATGGTCCTTCTAATCTCAATGATGGGATTCCCAAAAGCCCTCCGATGATTGCAGCAATGATCCCTGCAATTAATAAAGTAACTATAAAGGGTACACCCAGTTGTAATAAAAATGCTGCTGTGTATGCACCTATTGCCACAAATCCACCATGTCCCAAAGAAATCTGTCCCGTATTACCCACCAGGATATTGAGACCCAATGCTACAATCACATTAAGGGCCATCAGGTTGATGATGGATAAATAATAAGTCTTTAGTACAAATGGAAGTATAAAGAGAATCAAAATGAAACCAATACTCCATACAAGACCGGCTGTGGTCTTGAATAGTTTAATATCCTCAAAATATTGTTTCTTGAGTTTCATTTGGGGTTAAGTACTTGCTTTTAAATATAAAAAAAATTATTGGTAGCACTTGGTAAATACAATTAGATAGGCATTATATCGCTCAACCCAAATGGCTTTAAGGATATTCCAGGATAAATTTTTGATTGAATACTACTCACAAAGATTTTTCAATGGAAAAAAGTTGAAGGGACTTTGATTTTCCTCTAATAGCAACATCACTGATTTTGTCAACTTTGAATTGATCAGAAACAGTAATATCACGGATGATCTCTTCAGAGACCAAGCAGGAGCAATTGAATTTTTTACATAACTCCTCAATTCTAGCAGTGGTATTGACGGTGTCTCCATGAAAAGCAAGCTCCTTGGTCCTTTCACCCACCAGCGTAGTTATTATAGTGCCTTTATGAATTCCTGACCGAAATCTAGGTACCGATCCATATGTATCTAAATATAACTTTCTTTTATTCTCTATGATCCTAAGCATATCGAAGTGACAATTAATAGCATTTTGACTATTATTTTTTCGTTTATCTTTCCATGAAATAACAATTTCATCACCTACATATTGATAAACTGTTCCGCCCCAGGCAGTGATAGATTCTGAAACATTGGAAAAATAATGTTGTAGGAAATTGGAATACTTTATGGCACCCATTTCTTCAGCCAGGGTAGTAGAACCTACTAAATCGGTAAACATAATTACCCTGGTCTCTTCTTCAGGATAGTAATATTTACCCGTCAATAAACTAAAAAGATCAACTGAATTATACAGCATTTTTAACTTGCCGATAATTATTAGAATGATGGTCATTATTGCTGCAAAAATTATATCTCGAAGAAAGTTCTCCTTAGAAATATAATGAGCCATACCTTCAAAAATATCCATTTTATCGTTCACTATATTCTCAATAGTGAGGACGAGAATCAACCATAAAATTATGAGGATGAGGTAGGTCAGTGACTGAACGATCGTAAACGTTACAAAACTTACTTTCCTACTAATTGACCTCCATACAAATTCTTCTAAATAACCGAACTGAAATCCTAAGGTTAAACCCAACAAGCCGCCAGATAAAGAAATAAACACCCGATCTACTCTATTTGAATCATCTAATAATGTACTGATGAATCCTGCAGTTAAACCCAAAACAAACCCAACTATGGAATAAGTAATAACCTTCTTGATTCGCATTTTAGCGATCTGTTGCATGGTCAGAGGTTAAGTTAAAGCGTATATAAGGAAATACTTATAGCTGTGATCATTATTTTCCCATTGGCATCTCTACTTTTTCGTCCCACAGATATTTATTAAACCAATGCCAATTGTGCCACACAGCGGCGAGCCTTTCCTTTGGTTTAGTAATTCCATGACCGAAGCCTTTGTATACTACAAGTTTAGCATCGACATCATTGTCTCTTAATCCTTGGAGAAGTTCATAAGCATTGGCAATGGGCACCCTTCTATCGAATTCACCATGCTGGATCAAGGTTGGGGTTGAAGCATTGTTGATATTGGTCATGGGTGAAGTCTTTCGGTACACTTCTTCATTTTCCCATGGGGTTGCTTTCAGGTATTGTCGGGTAAATGGGTGGATATCGGTATTGACGTAGTAGGTCATCCAGTTGGATATTCCGGCTCCTACTGAGATGGCCTTGAATCGATCCGTATTAGTAGTAAGGAATGCAGAGATGTATCCTCCCTGGGACCATCCCATACACCCCATTCTATCTTCATCAACCAATCCCTGGTTTACTAGATGATCAACTCCTGACATTACATCCCAAGCGTCACCTACTCCCAGGTTTTCTACATTTAATTTCCTGAAGGCTTCACCATACCCTGCGGATCCTCGATAATTTACTCTGAGCACCAGGGCTCCTTTATTCAACCATTGGTTGACAGGATAGACATAAGACAGCACTGGATAAGGCCTGTCAGTCCCGGTGGGTCCACCATGTATAGCAACCAATAATGGATACTTTAAGGTGGGGTCATAGTCCATTGGTTTATGCAATACACCCTCTATCTCCTGTCCATCTTTACTTTTCCATGTGATCACCTCACTTTGAGCCACTTTCCAGTTTTTAATCTGATCATTTACAGAAGTGACTTTTCTTGCACCCATAAAATTAGGAGTCAGGTGATAGACTTCATGGATATCATCCTGGTGGGTTGCTGAATATGCAAGTGAAGTGCCGTCTTCAGAAAAAGAAACAGATCCAAATTGTACAGGATCATCAGCCATTAGCTCTATGGTATTTGATACGGGATCGATCTTGAACAGGTGTATCTGTGTTCTTTGTGAAGCTGTTGCGAATATCCCCTTGGAATTCCAATCTCTTACTCTGATGTTCTCATCAAAACCTGGCACCAGGCGTGTTGAGTTTCCGGAAGCGACATCATAAATGAAAAGCTTATTGTTTTCGTAATAATTAGAAGTTCGATTTTCAAGTGAGGAAGAATAAAGAATTTGATTTCCATCAGGAGAGAACCCCATGACATTATCAGCACTTGGGTTGTTGATGATCATTTTAGTGGATAAATCTTCAAGATTGAGTAAAGAAATATCAGCATCCATAAATGAGTTGATCAATGGATCAGGAGTATGTGTAAATGCAATCCATTTGCCGTCAGGCGAGATATCATAACCTCTTATGGTATAGTCAACGCTGTCTATCAGTGGCTCAGCTTTAGGCATTTTGATACAATCCCAGGTCTGGTAAGTAGAATCTTTATCTTCATAACAAGGAAGATCAGAGTCAAGCAAATCTGAAGGATTAAATTCCACCTGATATAGCCAATTCAGTTTATACTCATTATCATCCACTTCGAAAGCTCCATATCTCTCTTTGCGGGTTTTATCCGGTTTGGATTCTTTTTGTGACATTGTAATGATGAAACCCTTTCCGTCCGGAGTCCATCTGTAACCATTAATGCCATTTTCTTCATGCGTTACCGCAAATGCTTCTCCACCGTCAACTCTAATTACATGAATTTGATTTTTGTCTCCTCTGTTAGCAGTAAAAGCAATCCACTGATCATCTGGTGACCACTGTGGGTTATTACTACTTCCATCGTGGGTATTGGTCAATTGAAAGGGGGTCTTTCCATCTTTTGATAACCAGATTTCTGTATCGTATCTGTTTTTATCCCAGTCCGTCCTTCTTTGGGTAAAAAGTACGTGTTCTCCGTTATGAGAAATGGTTGATGAGCCAACAGTCTTTAACGATAGTACCTGCTCAAAAGAAGGATTGACCATTTCTTCCTGACCATAAGAATGACAGGCAAAAGCAATAAAAACCATACAAAGAGTAATCCTGGAAATCATACTGAAATATTTTTCCCAAGATAAGGATTATATATCCTGTGAGCTAATTATGACTGGCTACTTTCTCAGGCTAGAGGAGTTCATTACCTGCACCTGGCTACCAGTGCTATTAATCAACTGAGGATTTCCCATGTTGTTCTTAATGGTTGAATTATCAAGTATTAAAATACCATTGTTACTAATTGTGGGTTGATCCACGGATGTACTCTGTATTTCAAATCCCCTTAGCGTAAGCGTAAATCCAGAATTCAGTATGATTGTAGGAGCGCTTCCTGAAGAGGTCAAAATTATATTATCGGCAGGATTGGCTTCAATGGTTAACGATTTATCAATAATAATTCCCATGCTACCAAGATCTATAGTCATTCCTGCAATAGCTGAAGTAAGTGTGATTATTTCACCTGATGTTGCACATCCTATTGCATCCATTATAGAACCATATCCGGAAGCAGCATTTACATCAACGTCAATCTGGCAACCAGGAAGACAGAAAGCTGTCGTTTCTGAAAACCCAAAACTGCCACCACTTGCAAGGATGTTCCCTGCATCATCAGTTACTGAATAAGATCCATTTCCATATCCACAACATATTCCATCACCGTAAGAATCAAGTATACCGAAGTCATAACAACCATCTGTTAAACACACATCAATTACTAGCGTGGATCCATCAGGTTGATTCCCGTAAGTTCCACCTGATGCAACGACCTGGTTAATATCATTCAATATTTGCCAGCTGGTTTCTTCAGGGTAATTATCAAAGTTCAATGTAATCGATACTTCGTTATCCAGGCATGGACAAGCTGGACAATCAGGACCCCCACAGTCAATACCGGTTTCTTCTCCGTTCATCACTCCATCATCACAAGTCGGACAAGCCGGACAATCAGGGCCACCACAATCCACTCCAGTTTCCTCTCCATTCTGATACCCATCATCACATGATGGTGGAAGAGGGGTTCCACATCCATTCGATGTAAGAAGGCTCTCTCTGAACCCTCCGAGATCAAACAATGCATTCATCCTGGCTTTCTGGCCTGAAGTAAATAAATTCATACATGCATCATCAGAGTAATCCATGTAGTTTTGAAACATATCAGGAAGATCACCTGTGCCGTCATTACAAGAGTTAGGTCCCGGAAAAGTACATGGAGTTCCAGTATAATTAGGTCCTCCGGCAGTAGGGGTGTCTGAAACAAAATCATCAACTCCACAGCCACCGTCACCCCAGATGTGTCTTAAATTCAACCAGTGACCGACCTCATGGGTCATGGTGCGTCCTAAATCAAATGGAGGAGTTGCTGTTCCTATATTTCCAAAGTATGCGTAGTCATTGACAACACCATCTGTTGCTGCATCTCCACCTGGAAATTGTGCATATCCCAGTATTCCTCCGGTAATATCACAAACCCAAACATTGAGATATTCATCAGATGGCCAGGCATCTTTTCCTCCTGAAGAAGTATACTTAACCTGGTCATTGGTACCAAAACTTGTAATTGTGGTTTGTGTACGTGTGATCCCATTGGTAGGAGCCCCATTGGGAGCAACTGTTGCAAGGCAAAACTCTATTTCAGCATCTGCAGCAACCCCTTGAAACTCAATAGGAGTATTAGAAGCATCAGCGTTCAACCTGCGAAAATCTTCATTAAGGATGTCTATCTGGCTTTGAATTTGTGCGTCAGAAATGTTTTCAGTGGCTGTATTATAAACGACATGAACGACGACAGGAATGGTTATCACTGATCGTGTATTGGAACCGGATCGAATAGCTCGCTGGGTGAACTCTTCAATCTTCAACAACCTGCCCATCCTCTTAGGGTCTTCTTGAATTTCTTTTTCAAGGTGTTCCATGGTATTACAGATCCGTTGAGCGGGAAGATCAATAAATAATAGTACCAGGAAACAAATTATGATTAATCGTAAAGGCCTCATTCTTAATCTTATAAGTGGTAAAAATACATAAACCAGTCATAAAGTATTTATAACTGGCTTTATATTTACCATTATGCAATAAACCTACCAGATTAAAATCAGTGGAATGGTCCGTTGAAAATGGGAAGAACCTTTAAACCTTTTCTATTGCTTCGGGCTATGTTGATCAACCCAATCTGGTACCCTTCCAGGTGATTGGCTATGTTCAGAATTCCAATTGTTAATCCCCGTTGTTCACCTCTGATGTGGTTAAAAGAACTGATGGCAATACCTTTCTGTATACCAAGGCTTTCCTGATCGCTTCTGATGGTGAAGTACAATGGTGCCACATTGATTCCTCCGACATTTTTACCTCCGATCACTGGAGCGATGGATAATCCCCAGATATCAGGCGCACCAATTGCCACTCCGGCAATATTGAGTCCTCGAATTCTGCGACCAGCACCCATGGCGATACCTGCTATATTTATACCTTTAACGTCGCGACCTGAACCCATTCCCACACCTCCGATATTGATTCCAGTGATATCTCCTCCTGCTCCGGCAGCTATCCCAGCAATGGTGATGCCCTTGACATCTCCCCCAGCGCCTGCCCCAATTCCAGAAATTGTAATCCCTGTGATGTTTCCTCCTGCTCCGGCACCCAGGCCACCTATGGTTATACCTTTCACGTCTCCTCCACCTCCTACACCAAGACCGCCGATATTTATTCCTACCATATCACGTCCAGCACCAGTTCCTAATCCGGATATATTTATTCCTTTTACATCGTTTCCGGAACCTACTCCCAGACCCGCGATATTAATTCCATTGATGTTGTCTCTAGCACCCACTCCAAACAATGCTAGTGAAACCCCATTGCGATCTGCACTGCCATAAGCCATCGGCAATCCAATGGATAATCCATTAATGGTTCCGGATATATCTTTATCCTTGGCATTCCATATTGTAACATTGATTCCATTGATCTTTTCAATATTCTTATCCATGAAATTGAATCTAAGACCAGTAAAGTTCTTTGTGTTTCCGAAACCCAGAAAATATCTGTTGGTAGGAATGTTAACACCTTGAGAATAGATGCTTAAACAAAATAGGAGTGCGAATAATGAGAGTAAGGTTTTTTTCATTTTGGTTTCCTTTTACATAATTAGATTACAAAGGTATTAACCCATCATTATGGTAATTAAGAAATGCGACCAATGGATTAAAAACATGGTTAAATGTAGAAGGCGGTACGTACTTGTATTAAAAGAGAATAAGTTTTATCATATGGTTGCATGATATCTGAAATATTCAATTGAATATTGAAGGAATTTTCTTAAAACTTTATTGGAATAAATCGTGGTGTTGTCTCTTTATACTTTTCATATTCAGGATATTTATTCGAGGATAGGGATTCCGAGAAGTCTGAACTGCCTTTAAACAACAAGACGAGCAATATACATCCGATGATGCTCCAATTGACCCATATACCTGTTGCTGCAATACTGAAGAAGTAAAAGACGATCCATATGGCCTGCTCGGCTGCATAATTAGGATGACGAACAATACCCCATAGTCCAGTGTCTAGAAAACCATTATATTTTTCCGGATTACGTTTTTTATTTTTCTGAAATTGCCACTGTTGTTGATCCGCTATTGTTTCTACCACGACAAAAAATATGAAAACCAATGCAAGAACCCAATCTATGATGTTTAAAGGATTACCATTAACACATTTAACAATTGGAATGGTAAACAATAAGATCAATAATATCTGGTAGATGGATATAAAAAACAGGTTGAACATCATCCACCTTATGGGTGAATTAAATTCTTTCCTCTGTCGTAAAACTGACCACCTATAATCTTCCTCTCCTTCCCAAATCTTCAAATGATATCCTCCTCTTCTATAAAAATTATAAGTCAATCTCACGCCCCATATGGTTACCAAGGATGCCATTAACAACAATCTGGATTCCCAGCCTCCCTGCCATGCAGTAATCCAGGAATAAACGATGGGCATGATGGACCATAGCTTATCCACCTGACTGTAGTTTTGAGTCAAAGTGCTTACCACGAAACAAAGAATGATATTGCTCAGGCATACGATACCCAGAAAATGAATGATCCTTTTCTGTTCTTCACTTGGTGGTTCATCCATTATATAGGCAAGAATGGGAGCAGCAAGCAAGGTTATGATCAGTAAAAGAACTGTTTTCCACATAATATTTCCACAAGATGAATTTTTTTCAGAAAAAATGAAAGGATTTTGAAAGTGATGCGTAGTAGGGGGTGAACGTTGACATCTAAAAACTGTAAAAAAGTAAAAATCATGAAGAATTTTAAGCTCCTACTTGCAATGCTGTCGTTGCTATTTGTTTCTGCTTTCTTTATTCAATCAACAGAACCTGATACTGATGGAGAGGAAGTTTCTGCTTGTGAAGTGGTTAACTACCTACCTCATCAGGAATTAAATGCTACAGAGAAAGAAGCATTGCTTATGATGATTGAAGAAGAAAAACTGGCGAGAGATGTTTACATCACATTAGGAAAAGAATATGATGTCAAAGTTTTTAAAAATATTTCTGATGCAGAGAATCGCCATATGGAGGCTATTGAATGCCTTTTTGAAAAATACGACCTCAAAAACCCAATAGAGGAAAAAGCCTTAGGGGAGTTTTCCAGCCGAAAATTTCAGGATATGTATGAATCACTCGTCATAAGGGGACGAACCGATATTACTGAAGCATTAAAAATAGGAGCATCCATTGAAGACCTCGATATATACGACTTAAATGAATTGTTAGAGAGCCGAACTACTGATAATGATGATTTGAAAGCAGTGTTTAAAGAGTTGGCCAAAGGATCCAGGAATCATATGAGGGCATTTACCAAAAACCTCAAGAAGCAAAATGCCACATATGAAGTAAAACACATTACTAAGGATCAGTATGAATCCATTATTGCCCATGAACAAGAAAGAGGAGGATGGCTCTGTGGTGATGAAAAGCCAAGAGATGGTAGAGAAAAAGGTTGCAAAGGAGAAAAAGGAAAGTGTGGAGATGGTTGTAAAGGCAACAAAAATGGAAAGCAAAAGTGTAAAGGTGAAGGCCATCACGGAAAGCACTAAACAATTAAAGAGGTAAATTTTCAATGGACTTAAGAAGGAAAAGGCAGATTTTAATTAGTTTGCCTTTTCTCTTTTAATGATTTATGCTGATACCCCGGGACATATGTGATCAATTGGCGGATGATAAGATGGTAGCCTTATCGTTGAAAGATATGGATTATTTTAACTGTATCGTTCTTAAATACAGTGATCGTCTTGCAAGATATATTAAAAGAATATCAGGTGCCAGTGACCAGGAAGTTGAAGATGTATTGCAAGATGCTTTTGTCAAGATATGGAAGAACCTTAATGAATACCGCAGTGGACTAAAATTATCCAGCTGGCTATATCGGATCGTGCACAATGTAACCATATCCAGATGGAGAAAAATTAGTACTCACCAAAAGGCATTTACCGAAGGAGTAAATGAGATTATAAAAGTGAATTATGATGATTCTGATGAAAATGAATCACAGGAAGAACAAGTTCATGAATTGATTCAACAATTGGATGCTAAGTATCGCGATGTAGTAATATTGAAATATTTTGAATCCATGAATTATGAAGAAATATCAGATATATTAAAGATACCGGAAGGAACCGTAGCAATACGATTAAATAGAGGAAGAAAAGCACTAAAAACACTATTGGATAAAAGAACATGACAGATAAAAACCCACGACACAAAATTCTGGAGATCATTAAGGAAAGTGATATTAAACCGACACCCAAGTGGGTGTTTACATTGCGAAGCACAGGTGGTTGGGTGTCATTTCTTATGGCTGTTGTCTTGGGGGGATTGGCATTCTCAGTAATCATTTATGCAATCCAGCAATCTGATTTTAACCTAGGTGATCATTTTGGACACTCAGGTTTGGAGATGGTTCTTTCGATACTTCCATTTATATGGTTGGTACTCGTGGTAGCTTTCTTTCTGGTGTCAATTCTAGGGATTAGGTATTCCTGGAAAGGGTATAAACTTCCACTTTTAAAACAAGTAGGTTGGTCTATCGGCCTTAGTATAACAATTGGGACGTTATTTTTCATCGCTGGTGGTGGCGGATGGCTTGACAGTACTTTCGGGAAGGCATTGGGTGCATATGAATCCATTGAAGAACGTAAAATGCAGGTTTGGTCCAATC
>JABDLO010000544.1 GCA_013002995.1 Saprospiraceae bacterium
GGAAATGTTCTTTTGGGAGATTTTATAAAGGCAAATGATGCATATACAGAACTTTTGGAAATTTTTGATCCATCTATACCTTTTTCATGGGAACTGGCTTCATCCGGGTACCTTGAGATAGGAGCCAAAGCCTGGCAGATGGTATGTCTTCAGTTCTTAGGTGAGACTAAGAGAGCCAGGGTATTAGCATCAGACCATTTACATTATGCTGATGAACATCATGATTCGATGACGCTGTATCACATTCATACTTTCCCCGCATTATATTGCCTGGAAGCAAGAGCATGGCAACAAGCATATGTTATAATAGAGAACTACATTCCCATTGTAAAAGAGTTTGGCGATCCTGTCTTCATTCTTACCGCTGAAGTGTATTATCATATTGCTTCTGCATTTATTGGTAATGCAAGCTCATTAGATATTGCAGTCAACCTATTGGAAACGTGTTTTAAGATAGGCTTCAAAGCATTTGGTGTGTCGTTGTCACCATACATAAGCGACCTTTACTTACATTATAAAAAACCTGAGTTGGCCTTACAGTGGAGTAATAGTATTTTGGAGCATGTTAATCGCACTGGCACACATTCTAAGACATGTGAGCTTCTTAGATTAAAGGGATTAGCATTGATTGATACAAATGCTGATGCAGACAAAGCAGAAGAAGCATTTAACCAAGCAATTTCTTTGGCACAGAAGCAAAGTGCAAAAACCTTTGAGTTAAGAGCCAGTAAAGACCTCGCTGAACTATTCTATAAAGCTGGTAATATTGAAAAAGCCAAAAAATTATTAAAGCCGATTTATAATTGGTTTGAACCAGATGAAGACTCCATAGATCTGGCCGAAGCAGAAAAGCTTCTTGTAAAATTGAGCGGTGATGAGATTAATTGAAAATGAACTTGAAGTATTGGGTTTGAAAATTTTATAAAATCAAATCGTTGGCGTAATGTTTCAAATTATTTCATTTTGGGCATGCCGGTAATGACAATATTTCCTGTGCCATATTTGTCGCAGGGATAAAGGAAGGCTTTCCTGCTTTTTTTAGGGTCATCAATGGTTTTGTAAAATTCATTAAGATATTGGTGCATGGATTTCACATAACCTTCTTCTAATAAGGTACAGTTGCTAAACGTCGCATAAAATGATTCTTTAAGTTCCCTAAAGCGGTAAAAGATCGGATACAAAGCTTCCATGCTTTTCAGACAATAGCCCCTATACCTTCTTTGTTTAACTGATCTCATTCTCAATTCCTGTGCAGGGAGTGCATATGGAGCATCGACCATACCTACAAGGTCAAAATCGTAGGGTACGCTGACCAACTTTCCTATACGCTCAGGATATATGATTTTAATATTATGCCTGTATTGGATGGACCAATCAGTGTTGCCGATCATATATGCGAAAACTGCCATTTTATGAAAATTTTCGGATTCAATATATCCCGGTTTTATGCCATCTCTTTTTAATAACCTTGCGTCCACACGAGCAGCCATTTTATCTTCATCTTCTATGATAAACGCATATGAAGGATCGTAAGTTTTGTTTTTTTGAGTATCATACATAGTAAGCCTCACCAATCTCACCTTGAAACTGTATTCATTGATTAAATTATACAATTTGTACACAAGGTATTCTCGGATGACATACTTCTCACCCTGGCAAGGAAGGACCAGCTTTAGTTTGGTTTGTCCTTTAAAAAGGCTGGTAGCTCCTAGTGAATCATTATTAAAATTTAGAGTTAAAGGTGGTAGTTTGCAGTTTGATTTTTGTCTTCGGAAGTTACCTCTGGTTCTTACTTTAATCGAATCAATAAGTGTGTCGTTTTTAATAATATGCTCTAGCCGCATGGAATGATACTCATGATCATCTCCTCTGTCCTTCATTAAATTGTTAATTCCTCCCACTAATCTTAAATGTAAAATCTCTTCATTTTGGAAAAGCCTTTTTTCAATTGATTGGAAATTTGAGAACTCTCCGGATAATTGGGTAGGTGATTCGGTGGGATATATAGATAAAGAAATAAAGATCATCCATGTAACTATAATTTGCATATCTATGGATTTAATTTAAAAAGTCTGATTACATCTTTCCCTATATGAGGGGACAAACCTGAAATAAATTGCAAAATATCAGATTGTCAAGATTAGGATAGTATCATAAAAAACACTTTCGTTTAAACGAAATCTCTATCATCCCAATCCCTTTTTTCTTTGCTCAACTCTTTTAATTCAAGTTCGTCATGATCGAGTATCAGTTCATCGTCCTGTGTTTCAGGAAGTGATCGATTCTTTCTTTTAAGCCTGGCTATTTCTTTTTCTAATTCTTTCTCTTCCCATTCCTCATCCGTTGATCCAAATATTCCAAATACACTGACTGCATCAAATGCAAGACCAACACCCCATCCAAGAGCAGGCCATATTACCCATAAATATCCCGGAGATGTTAAGATGTTGATGGCAAATAAAAACCCTATGGTAATGATATAACTGGTCAGATGAGTATAAAAGTTCTTTTTGTCTTTTACCTTTTTTTGGGCTTTTTCGATGATTTCTCTTTCAGTCATAGCGGTAAGTTGATATCTAAAGTTATAATATTAACTACAGAAATCATGCATTTGGTTTATTCAATTAGACAAGATGTACAGATATTTAGACTTGCCGGTTCTTCCTGATGCTGACAATACTATTTCAGGAATTTAAAAGATATAATATTCAAAAATTGTACTGTTTTGCCACACATGTGGTAATTATATTATTTTAATGGCGAGATGAACTATAGGATAACATTAATATTTGTGTTCTCATTACAACTGGTAAGTTGTAAGCAACAAGAGAAAGAAATGGGCTTGCCCAACATCGTATTTCTTTTGGTGGATGATCTAGGTTATATGGATCTTGGTTGTTACGGTTCTACATTCTATGAAACACCTCATATTGACAGATTAGCTGGTGAGGGCATGCTTTTCACAGAAGCATATGCCGCAGCGGCTGTTTGCTCTCCTACCAGGGCTAGTATACTTACAGGTAAATACCCATCAAGAGTTAACATCACAGATTGGATTCCCGGTAGTGATCCACAGGACAAGCCATTACTAGGTGCTGACGATCTTGATGAATTGCCACATGAAGAAGTCACACTTGCTGAGTATCTAAAGGACCTGGGGTATATGAATGGATTTATCGGAAAGTGGCACCTCGGAGGAAAAGGCTTTTTACCTCAGACTCAGGGATTCGATATCAACATTGGAGGACATGCTGCAGGACAACCGGCTTCTTATTTTTACCCTTATAAGAATGATAGAAAATTTTGGGATGTTCCAGGTCTTGAAGGTGGAAAAGAAGGAGAATACCTGACAGACAGATTAACTGATGAGGCTATATCCTTTATGGATTCTAATAAAGAAGATCCATTTTTTCTCTATTTCTGCTATTATAATGTGCATACACCTATTCAAGCCAAGGACTCTTTGATCGGAAAGTATCAGAAAAAATTGGGAGATGGATATGAATCACCAGAGGATGAGGCTGATCACGATGCATTTACCAAAATATCACAGGACAATCCCACTTATGCAGCAATGGTTCATAGTGTTGATGAAAGTGTGGGTCGAATCATGGATTATCTGAAAGAAATAGGTGAAGAGGACAATACGATCATCATATTTACCTCAGATAATGGAGGGCTTACCACCCTCGGAACTGCCGGAAGAGCCCCTACCTCTGTAAGGCCTTTGAGAGCTGGAAAAGGATGGCTTTATGAAGGAGGAATCAAGGTTCCTGCAATGTTGAAGTTTCCAGGGAAAATTCCAGCAGGATCTAACAGTAGTAGTCCAATCATCAGCATGGATTATTTTCCAACAATAGCTGAAATGATAGGGGAGGATATCGATTCTGATAATCTGGATGGTATTGGGTTGACCAAAGCATTTGAACAAAAGAAGATAGTTTCTCGTAATCTTTATTGGCATTTTCCTCATTATCATGGATCAAAGAACAGACCCGTAAGTGCTGTCAGATCAGGGAATTATAAATTAATGCATTGGCATGAAGACGATAAATTAGAATTGTATAATCTTAGCATTGATCCCTCTGAAAGAATGGATATGTCTGAAAAATTGATTTTAAAGAGAGATAGTCTGAAACTGCTGTTGGAGAACTGGAAAACTGAAAATAATGCATCAATGCCTACTGTAAACCCTAAATATAAATAAACGATAAAGTATTGGTTACACAAGAACAAGCGCTTAAACATAAATATAGTTTATATATAATTATTTTGTATGTATAATTATTTATAAATTCACTGAATCAACCAGAGATTCAATGAATGCAATTGCCAACTTAAAAGAGTGTGTCATCCTGTTTTTATGTGTACTTTCTTTTACACTTTCCTCTCAATCTAATGTCATCATGAATGGTGATTTTGAAACAGGAGATTTATCCGGTTGGACATCTATGACATTTGGATCAGCTCTAGGGTGGAATATCAATGATGGAACATATACAGGAACCTGTGTATCTAATGGTCCGCTTGCCACCCGACAGCCTATTTCGGGTAATTTCGATATCATTTCTGATCAATCAATGGCAGGTATGAATCTGGTTTCAACAGGTTTTGTTATTCCTGACCCTTTTACTTCCGCGAGTATTTCATGGGATATGTTATACGATAACAGA
This sequence comes from Saprospiraceae bacterium, assembly GCA_013002995.1. Taxonomy (GTDB): domain Bacteria; phylum Bacteroidota; class Bacteroidia; order Chitinophagales; family Saprospiraceae; genus JABDLO01. Next base: position 4,674 of record JABDLO010000544.1, read on the forward strand.
CTATCCGCAGGAATGCCCAAGTTCCAGGATCCCAACCAGGAGTTCAGAGTTGTAATTCTCGATTCTTCAATGATGCCTATCGATACAGTATGGTCTACAGATCCAGGAGACCCGGATCAGGTATTAAGTGCAATGACAGTATCAGAAACCATTACAGATCCTCTAATGGGAAGAGAAGGAGAAATGATCTATCTCTTACTCCAGGAAGATGACAACCTGGGATGTTTTAATGTTGCTGTTGATAATATTTCACTTGTTTTCTCGCAAGCAGCAATCCCTACTTTAAATCAATGGGGAATTTTAATTCTCAGCCTGATCCTTTCAATCATTGGTGTTTCAAGCCTTAAGTATACAGAAAAAGAAGTGTTGAACTGAAAATCTCTCTATGTTATAATTTCTACCAATTAGTTTAAAGTTTTAATTTCAATAGAACTTATATGCAATAATTTTAAAATTACTCGTATCATTGAAATAAAGGTGTAAGGAATAGCTATTATGCCTATTTTTATTTATGCAATTACTAACATTAACACATATTAATTTTGGAGCCTACCAATATTAAGAATCCCGAATACTTCCATAAGGTTGTAGATTGTCAATACGCTTGCCCTGCTCATACACCCGTTCCTGAATATATAAGGTTAATTGCTGCAGGAAAATATACTGAGGCATTCATGATCAATTGGGAATCTAATGTATTTCCAGGAATCCTGGGAAGAACTTGCGATCGACCTTGTGAGCCTGCATGTCGAAGAGGAAGAGTAGGAGAGGAAGAGGAGCCGGTGGCAATATGCAGATTAAAGAGGGTTGCTGCTGACAATAAAGGTGAAGTTAAACACCTGATGCCCCAAGGTCCTTTTCAGTCTAATGGCAAAAAAATAGCCTTAATCGGAGGAGGCCCAGCCTCTCTGACAGTAGCAAGAGATCTTGCTCCCCTGGGATATGAAATTCATCTATATGATGAATGGAATAAAGGAGGTGGGATGATGCGTACTCAGATCCCTGCATTCAGACTTCCCATTGAAGTGCTGGAGGAAGAAGTTGATTATGTGCTTGATATGGGAATTCATACTCATTTCAATCATTACGTGGACAGTATGAAAGAAATGCTAGAAAAGGATTATGATGCCATTTTTGTCGGGACCGGAGCTCCTAAAGGAAGAAACCTTGAATTGCCGGGAAGGGAAGAGGCAGATGCTAATATTCATATTGGAATTGAATGGCTTGCGGGAGTAGCATTTGAACATATAGAATCAGTAGGTAAAAAGGTAATTGTCTTAGGTGGTGGAAATACAGCCATGGATTGCTGCAGAACATCCAAGCGGATTGGTGGCGACTCAGTCACAGTTGTTGTCAGGAGTCCATTCAAAGATATGAAGGCCTCTCCCTGGGAGATTGAAGATGCACAAAGAGAAGACATTCCGATATTCAATAACATGCCTCCTAAGGAATTTGTAGTTGAAGATGGAAAACTGAAAGGAGTTGTTTTCGGAAAAGTCAGGGCAGAATATGAAGAGAATGGTAGAAGGAAACTTATTCCCACTGGGGAACCAGATGTATTCATAGAAGCAGATGATGTGATCATTGCCATCGGTCAGGACAATTCTTTTCCATGGATAGAAAGAGATATAGGACTTGAACTGGGTAAATGGGACCTTCCGGTTTTGGATAAAGTAACATTCCAATCGACACTTCCTCATGTTTTCTTTGGGGGAGATTCTGCCTTTGGACCGGAAAATGTAATCACTGCTGTTGCTCACGGCCACCAGGCGGCCATATCCATACATAAATTCTGTCAGGGAGAAGATATTAATGACCGGCCACCACCCAATGTCAATCTCACCCGTCAGAAGATGGGCATTCATGAATGGATGTACGACAGTTACGTGGTGGATGATGAAAGATACCAGGTACCGCATGAAGAGAAGGCTTTATCGCTTTCAGATAGGATGGTAGAAGTGGAATTGGGATTTGACAATGACCTTGGATTCAAAGAGGCTCAACGATGTTTGAACTGTGATGTGCAGACGGTATTTCAAGAAAATTTATGTATTGAGTGTGATGCCTGTATGGATGTATGCCCTACCTCCTGTATTACATTTACTCAGAATGGAACGGAAGACGATCTAAGGGCTAGATTGTTGGCCCCGGCCAATGACTTATCGCAGGATCTGTACGTTTCTGATGCCCTGGCTACTACCAGGGTGATGATAAAAGATGAAAATGTATGTCTTCATTGTGGATTGTGTGCCGAACGATGTCCAACCGCAGCCTGGGATATGCAGAAGTTTTTCTACAGTGTAACAAAAGCAAGTGAAGTATGTCAGTTGGTAACGTTGTAAATGATTTTGTGATTCGATTTGCCAATGTAAATGGAACTGGTTCTGCTAGTGCCAATGGAATGTTTGCCAAGTCATTATTCAGAATGGGATTGCCCATTTCTCCTAAAAATATTTTTCCTTCCAATATTCAGGGTTTACCTACCTGGTATGAAATCAGGGTTTCAGAAAGTGGTTTCCTCGGAAGGAGAGACGGAGTAGATGTGGTTGTAGGTGTAAATCCACAAAGCCTGATGAAGGATATAGAATCTGTTAAAATGGGGGGCTACTTCATTTATGATTCATCCAAGAAACTACATGAAGAATTCTTAAGAGATGACATTCATTTCATAGGAATTCCGATGATCAGAATGAGCATGGATCATTTTGAAGGTGTGAGAAAACAGCAACTTTTTAAGAATGTGGTTTATGTAGGAGCACTCGTTGCATTGCTTGATATGGATGTGGATACCGTTAAAAAAGTCGTTGCGGATCAATTTAAATCTAAGCCTAAATTGATACCTCCCAATTATCAAGCTCTTGAACTTGGGTATAATTATGCCAAGGAGCATTACAAATGTCCACTTTCTGTGAAGGTAGAAATGAGAGCTCCGTTGAATGACAAAATAATCATTGATGGAAATACCGCGACGGGCCTTGGATTGATTTATGGTGGAGCGACAGTGGCAGCATGGTATCCTATCACACCTTCCACCTCTGTGACACAGTCATTTGAAAAGTATGCTCAAAGATTAAGAATCGATCCTGAAACGGGAAAACACTTATATGCAGTTGTACAAGCTGAAGATGAACTGGCAGCTATAGGTATGGTTATCGGTGCTTCATGGAATGGTGCCAGAGCTTTTACAGCTACGGCGGGGCCTGGAGTATCTCTAATGAATGAGTTTATAGGATTGGCATATTTTGCTGAAATTCCAGTAGCATTAATCAATGTCCAAAGGGGAGGGCCTTCAACAGGAATGCCTACCAGGACCCAACAAGGGGATGTGCTTTCTTCAGCTTATGCTTCTCATGGAGATTGTAAGCATCCTTTATTATTTCCAAGTACTCCAACAGAATGCTTTGAAATGGCGGCTATGACTCTTGATCTGGCTGACAGGCTCCAGACTGTAGTAATCATGATGAGCGATCTTGACCTGGGAATGAATGAACATATGACCGATGAATTAACCTGGGATGAAGAAAAGAAATATGATCGCGGCAAAGTATTAACAGCTGAGGACCTGGAAGAAGCTAAAGATTGGGGCAGGTACCTGGATGTAGATGGCGATGGAATTCCTTACCGCACTTACCCCGGGACTCATCCTACCAAAGGTTCCTATTTCACAAGGGGAACTTCTAAAAATGAATATGCCAGGTATACAGAAGACGGAACTGTTTATGCCAGAAATGTAGAACGATTATTGGTAAAATGGGATACTGCCAAAGACCTTGTTCCAGCACCAGAATTTTATCAGGATTCAAATAAGGGAAGTGTCGGAATGATATTTTATGGAACGACAACTTATTCTGCTACTGAAGCTATGGTAAGGATGGAAGAAAGAAACATCTTTATCGATTCCATGAGATTGAAAGGATTTCCATTTAATAAAGAAGTAGAAAGGTTTGTTGAAGACCACGAAACCATTTATGTGATCGAACAAAATCGAGACGCTCAGATGAGAATGTTGTTGATCAATGAATTGGATATCATTCCAGCTAAATTAATACCCATATGTAACTATGATGGAATGCCCATTACAGCTGACTTTATTTATAAAAACATCTATGCACAACTAGTGACTACAATTGTATAAACATGAGCTTTTTAAAACCCACATTTGCCCATCCGGAAATACCTGTGAATAAGGTAGGCTACCGTAAGAAGGATTACGAAGGAAAGATATCTACTCTATGTGCCGGTTGCGGTCATGATAGCATCAGTGCTGCAATTGTTCAGGCTTGTTATGAAATGTCCATCGAGCCACACAGACTAGCCAAACTCTCAGGCATAGGATGTTCTTCTAAGACTCCTACTTATTTCCTGGATAATTCCCATGGATTTAATTCTGTTCATGGAAGGATGCCTTCCATTGCCACCGGCGCCTCCCTGGCCAATAAGAACCTGATATATATGGGTGTATCTGGTGACGGAGACTCGGCATCTATTGGTATGGGGCAATTTGTACATGTCATCAGGAGAAATCTCAATATGACTTACATTGTCATGAATAACGGATGTTACGGTTTAACCAAAGGTCAGGATTCGGCTACTGCTGATAAAGGATCTATTAATAAGACCGGCAATGCCAATCCTTTTCAGGCCATTGACTTAGTGGGGATGGCTCTTGAACTGGGAGCTAGTTTCGTTGGGAGAAGTTTTTCAGGGGACAAGACACAGTTGGTCCCACTCCTTAAAGCGGCACTTTCACATCCGGGTTTCGCATTTCTTGATATAATTTCACCCTGTGTTACGTTTAACAACAACCTGGGTTCGACTAAGAGTTATTCATTTGTACGAGATCACATTGAAGCTACTGCAAAGATGGATTTTGTACCCGAAGAAGAAGAAATTGTAGCTCATTATTCTGAGGGAGAATCACTCGACCTAGCACTTCATGATGGTTCAAAAATCAGATTAAAAAAGTTAGCACCCAATTGGGATCCACGAGACAGAACATCTGCACAGGAAGCGGTTCAAAATTGCAGGGATAGGGGAGAAATAATGACAGGATTACTTTATATAGATATGGATAGGCCCAATCTACATGGCTTTTTGAATACAGTAGATACTCCACTGAACAAGTTGACAGAAACAGATTGTTGCCCCGGGAGTGAGAAACTCAAGACGATAAATAATACCTTTAAATAGGTTATTTAGAATTTAATTTAAAACCCGTTTAAGAGAAACTAAAATCTACAATAAAGATTGACTGTATATGATATTATCAAGTTTATTTACGACCGATAAACCATCCAATCACTCCTCCTGCAATTCCAAGTGTAATGGCACTTCCAAGCATGTCCCATAGAGTGTTGGCCATAAGCGCAAACTTAAACATGGACACCATACTGGTTCCTACCATAAAAGAAATAAACAGACCAATGATTGCTCCTGCTTTGGCACCTGATTTAAATGTTGATATACCTGCCCACTTCAAAAATATATAACTGAGGAAAAACCCAGTCGCGAGGCAGCTCATGATCATGTAGGATATCCTGAATTCTTCCTCAGGGTATTCTATGTTGGTGAAACCTTCAGGCAGTACCATCAAATCTCCGAGTATAAAGCCATAAACTATCCATCCTAGAAAGAAATAGACAACGCCACCGATTAATCCTGCCAGTAAAAATTTTTTAGTATCCATGGTTGCAACAAGTTTAGTTCTGTCGAATTGACCCTATGAATATACGGAACAGAAATCTATTTTAAGGCTGTGATGGCGTACATCATTGGTAATAACCCTTCTAGTCCCTTAATCTGATAGCGGTCAGGAGCTATCTCTACGGTATTTTCAAAACAATCATAGACAGAATAATCATATTCTGATAAATGACTGATTTGCATGTTTTTATTAATGAGAGAAGTTACAACTTCACTAAATGGGTGATTCCATGAAATGGATGGGTTTTTAATTGGCGCCTTATCATCTACATAGCTTCCTTCGGTAATTTCTTCAATTGCTCCGGTATTAAAATATCCATATTCAATCTTTTGAAAATCATAGCTCATCATCCAGATTACCGGGTGGAATTCAACAAGGATTAATTTGCCGGAAGGCTTAAGAAATGAATGAACCACCTCTGCCCACTGATCCATATCGGGTAACCATCCAATTGTGCCATAGGTAGAAAATACGATATCATATTGTCCTTGATGGACATTGATCAACTCATACACATCACAATTGATAAATTGTGCATTGACATCGCACTCTTTAGCCAATTTCCTTGCTGCATCAATGGCACGATCCGATAGATCTACCCCTGTTACATGAGCACCCATTCTGGCAAGTGAAATACTGTCCATCCCAAAGTGACATTGCAGGTGAAGAATATCCAGACCATTTACGTCTCCCAGAAGATCTAATTCAACATGCTTTAGGCTTGATTTACCCTTCCGGAAAGAATCGACATCATAAAATTTTGAACCCAAATGAACCTCTGTGAGATCATTCCATAGCTTTTTGTTGATGGCTTTATAGTCCTTCATCTAATTCTTTAAATTTCAAGTACGAGTATAGTATAGGAATAAAGGCTATTACTAAGATGAGCCCCATGAATACCCAGAAAAAGTGTTGCTGATCAATACCAAAAGCAATCAATGCAAGTAGAACCCCGGTGATCACCCATATATGTCCGGTGAGCTTGTGAGTAGCTTTCCAGACTTCATTGTTTTCTAATGTCCACGGGGTCCTCACTCCTATGAAATAATTAGGTTTAATGTACGGCATGTAAATTCCCACTATGGATATCAATGCACCTATTCCGAGGAAAAGTAACTTCGTCCCTACCATGGATTCAATGCTTGTTGCATAGATCAGATAGACGCATAACAATGACATGAAAAGCACCAGGAATAGCTTCAGTTGGTGATATTTACTTCCCATTGATTCGATCTGTTTCTTTGGATCAATAAATGGAACCAGTAAAAATATAAGGTAAGTAAGCAGAGGAAGAACAATGGGTAATATCCATAATTCATTCTTACTTCCATATCGATCTATTTCACCTTTTAGATTCCAATGCACCGGAACAGAATCCGGAAGATCTTTCCATATGAAAGCCAAATAGATGAAAGGAATTGCTACAATTAGAATACTGGACAACTCTTTTTTAATACGAAGTTTCATTGTTGTCGATTGTTAATTAAAAGTATGCAGAATTAATTTTCTTGCCAAATAGAAAATTCAAGCACTATTAATTCTCAACGTATCCATTGTCCCAATGACATTCAGAGCTATGATTTCTCAGGTCTATATTATAATCGCAAGCAGCCTTCAATGACATAAGCACTGATACCCATCCCGCATTGACTTCATTAATTTCTTGTCCATCAACATCCTGATTTAAAAGCGATAGAATGGTATGTTCTTTTTCTTCTTTGAGCATGAACGTTGCCACACTTCCAAAGTAATCTATGCTGAATTCTTCACATTTTCTATTATTGATGATTCGAGATAGGTACTCTTGACCGTTGGGAAATACGAAATGTATGAAACCTTCTTTTTCGATGGCGGATTCAGCCCAAAATGAGGCACGACCTTCACCTGTACTCAACATATGGTATACGCGCTCTTTAGGAGATGTCAATTTCAATTTCCACCGGATGGAATTATCTTTTATCATTATTCATTTCGCTTTAAAAACTCAATGCCCGAGGCTCGAGGGGTTTCAATAATCATTCCTTTAATCTCGTCATCTTTCCCTTTAAAAAATATTGCAGAATTTCTATTGTCAGAAAACTTGTCATCTCCTTGATATTGAAGTGATGATAATGGATAGTAAAAATTACTGAGTTGAAGCTCACCATTTTCAATGTTGGCATGGATGGTAAGATCTATGGCCTCATTGTAATACTTGCCAGTATAGACATCCGCGCTTGGAGTAACAGAATTATTGATTAATCTCTCTTCAGGGTTGTCATTTGACTTTTGTTTAGAGGCAAAATCGTTAAGGTATTGATCGATAATCAGATTCTCTATTTCAGTGAATTGACTATATCCTACTGAAGGTGTATTACTTTTAACAATAAATCCCAATTGGTGCTTTGGGTAAAATACCAATCTTGTCCTTGCACCCGCACTTGATCCGTTGTGATGATATCTTTCGATGCCTCGATATTGATCTACATTAATTCCCCCGGCATAGTCAATTGTTTCTCCAGTGCTAAGCTTCGCATTGGTCAGCATAAATTGAAAGCTGTCTTCATTTCCTACTTTCTTTGTTCTGAAGTTGTCTATCCATTTTAATACATCATATCCCGAAGCATATATACCTCCTCCTCCTTGAAGAGTACTATTGTCATAGCGCTTGGTGTAATTCCCTTGTGAAGATGCTACATAACTATCAGCCATATATGTGAAGATCTCTCCGGGAACATCCATGATAAAGGTTTGATTCATGTCCAGTGGTGAAAAGACCATTTCTTTCAGGTATGCTTCAAATGATCTCCCTGAAACTTCTTTTATTATTTCGGCGAGTAACATAAAGCCGGTATTGGAATATCGATATCTAGATCCCGGGGTAAAATCTACAACTGGCCTGGCCTCCAGGAATCGATAAGCATCTGATTGGCTGATATGATCTCCATATCTGAACCCTTTTAATGAGTGCAGGGCATATACATCAGGTATACCGCTAGTATGATGAATAAGATGTTTGATCGTCACCTTTTCATTTAAAGCAGGAAGCTTAGATAGGTGCAGATGGATCTCATCATCTAAGTTGAGTTTTCCTTCTTCTTTTAATTGAAGGATGCCCATTACAGTTAGTTGCTTTCCTACACTACCGAGGTCACTGACTGTTCTTCCTGAAAAGGGGACAAAGTGTTCAAGATTGGCCATTCCAAATGCTTTGGAGTAAATCGGATTTCCGTATTTGATGATACCGAGATAGAATCCGGGTAGGTGCTCAGCTGTAAGGGAGGCATATTTCTCCGATAAGATAGAGTTCATATCTTTCTGAGCATCAAGCGGCATGAAAAGTAAAAATGAGATAAGGAACAGTAATATGATTCGATACATGTGCTTATTGGTTGTTCTCTCTAAAGTAACAAATGATATTATATATATTGTAGCATGGAACGGAGTAAGGTGCTGATAATTGGAGGAGGTTCTGCAGGATTGTACTTAGCTTCTATGCTTAATCCATTGAAGCATCACATCACCATTGTGGAAGGGCAAAAGACCTTAGGAAGAAAATTTCTTGTGGCAGGAAAAGGAGGATTTAATCTGAGCCATTCCATTGCATTGAAGGAGATGGTATTGAAGTATGAACCTTCGGGGTTTATCAAGCCATTCATCAGAAAGCACCCAGCATCTTCCCTGATCATATATTTTAAAAACTTAGGCATTGATACCTATACAGGATCCAGTGGGAAAATATTTCCTGTTAGAGGTGTAAAGCCAGTTGAAGTATTAAATGCAATTAAAAAGCGACTTTCAGATAATAGGGTAAATGTATTGACCAATACAAGATGGATCTCCACTCATCAAACATCGATAACCGCTACAGATGGAACAAATGACAGTAACATTCCCTATGATGTTATTGTGTACGCACTGGGAGGGGCCAGCTGGAAAAAGACCGGATCAGACGGTGGTTGGTTGGGAGCCTTTCGGCAAATGGGTTTAGAGACTTCAGCATTCAAGGCTTCCAATTGTGGAATTGAGATATCCTGGTCTGACCATTTTTGTGAAACATGGCATGGAGCACCGGTCAAGAATATCACCATGACTTGTAATGGAAATATACAACAGGGAGAAATAGTCATAACAAGATCTGGAATGGAAGGACCGCCTGTTTATGCCTCTAATGGTTGTTTGAGGAAACAAGGGAATGATATGAAATTGGTTATAAACCTTATTCCATCTATTTCCTCTGGAAAAATCAATTCATTTAGGTCGGCACTGAAATCATCCAAGTCTATGAATTCTATTCTAAAAAATAAGCTGAGACTATCTAAGGTTAAAATGGCATTGGTCAAGGAGTTGATCGATAAAGATGCTTATCAGAATCGACAGTCAATAGAAGAAACACTTAAATCTTGCCCTATAAAAGTAACAGGATTCAGACCTATAGATGAGGCGATCTCTACTATTGGTGGTCTGGAACTGAATGAGGTAGATGAAAACTTGATGCTAAAAAAGCTACCCGGCCAATATGTAATAGGGGAGATGCTGAATTGGGATGCTCCTACCGGAGGATACTTACTGCAAGCTTGTTACAGTATGGCAGCTTCTCTTGCTGATCATTTGAATGACAATTCAGGATAGTAGGTAGCGTTCTTTTAAATCTAAAATAGCTTCTGAGATTAAGACCCGTTTTCTTTTTTAAAAGAAAAAGAGTGGCCATGATCCACGGCCACTCCTTGTATTTTTATAAATTCTAAATTCTAAATTCTAAATTCTAAATTCTTAGTTTTTAGCTGCAAGATCTGGATTCAATAAGTCATAGAATTGATCAAGTTTAGGAAGGATTATAATCCTTGTTCTTCTATTTAATGATCTTCCTTCAGAAGTTTCATTGCTGGCTACAGCGTTCGTTTCACCTCGACCGGCAGCTATGAGTCTATTTGGGTCAATTTTATAATCATCTTGTAAAGATCTCACAACTGATGTGGCCCTCTTTACACTCAAGTCCCAGTTGTCTGTAACACAGTCTGTATTAATGGATCTCGAGTCAGTGTAACCTTCAACAATGACTTCATATTCCGGTCTGTCCTCTATGATCTTAGCAATTTTTGCCAGGACATCTTTTGCTCCGGAATTCAATCTGTGGCTCCCACTTCTATATAGCATTTTATCTGAGAGGTTAATGTAAACTACAGTTTTATCGATAGAAACATCGATGTCCTGATCGGCAATACCATCTGAAAGTGCTCCTTTGAGATTTACTGCCAGTGCAAGATTCACTGAATCCGTTTTGTTTTTGGCAGATCTGAGCATTTCAATATACTGATCTCTTTGAGCTAACTGTTCTAGTGTTTTGTTAATGTTTTCATTAGCAGATTGAGATAGAACAGCAAGGTCACCCATTTGCTCTAATCTCATGTCTCTTTGTTTTCTCATGTCAGCTAGTTGATCTCTAAGATCATTCATCTGATCATCTTTTACTGCTGCAACATTTTGGGCACTTTTTAATTCCCCTTCAAGTTTCAACTTTTCTTCTTTGCAATTGTCAACCATCAATTCTGTGCTCTCTAAAACTTTTTCAGTCTTTTCAAGCTTTTCACTAGTCATTGCCATGTCAGCTTCTAGATCTCTGAACTTTCCTTTGGATACACATGAGGTCATCGTAATTCCTAAGTACAACACCGCTGCTAAATAACATATCTTTTTCATAAAATATTGGGATTAAACTTTGATTATTTAATTAGGTTGTGAATATATAAAAAACAAGATTTACTTAAAACTCTTAAAAGACAATAAACAATTATCCACTGCTTCTGGCACGTTTTATTTGAATAATGTACTCAATACCCATGATTATACCTACTATAAGCTTGTCATCGATATCATCTCTTACAGCTATTCCGTATTTATTTTTTGATCTAAATGTCTTCCTGGAGATCTTGGCTACTTCTTCATGTTCTTTCATTATTGTAAAATCTGTATCCCATGCATTCCCTTCCAGATAAAAATTACCGATTGATGTTTCAATATCAATTTCAGATTTTATAAAGGTGAATTTTTTAGTTAATGTGGCCAATTCCTTTTCTCCTGCTTTAACTTTGATGATGGTTTTAAATAAATTGAAGGGACGTGTAATGTCCATGATTTGGTTACCTAAAACCGCAAAAACTTTATACCCTTGAAGCCAGAATTTGGATTCCGCTGTATACAGTAGTTTTTCATTTTCATAGAATTCATAGTGTTTTCTAAAAAAACCACTTTTTGAAACTGTCAATAATTTGTAATTCTCCATGGTGAGTTATCTGGGGATGAAAAATCAAATTCTAAATTAGAAAAACTTATTTAACAACGGCTGTTTCAACAACCGTCTTCTATAAATAAAACAAATAATCCCTGACCTTTTAGCAAGGCCAGGGATATTCCGTGGATATGTTAATAATGTGATTGTATTTATCTTGTTCTGAGAACCTGTATTTTCTTTGTTATGACCTGATATTGATTATATAAAGTGACGATGTATAAACCATCTTGCATATTTAAAGGGATTTGTATTTCATGCGAGGTGTCAAGTACTGATAATGCCTTTTTATAAATGATGTCTCCATTGAAATTCATCATAACAATTCCAGGATTGTGCTTCATCGGATACTTCCAGGTAACAGATAGTCTATCTTTCACGGGATTGGGAAATACGTGAGTGGTTTTCTCAAGGTTGGCTTTGTTGTATTGTAGACTGCTCTGTTGGTTTTCGTCACCGATAATACCATTTCCATCATCTAGAGGGTCACCTGTACAAGGGTCTATATTACAAGGTCCGAGATGACAACCTTCATGACCATGTTCTCCGTCGAGGTGTGCTGACAGAGCATTATCAGTTATGCACAATTCCTCAGGAGTACCTCCTCCAGGAGGATGGTGGCATAACTGTACTTTATTTCCATTAATCCCACAGCTAACATCTGCAGACCTTATGAATGTGGTATAAGTTTCAATACAGTTGTGATCGGTCCACACATCAACTGTGATGGTAGTATCTCTATCAGCACATACTTCAATGGTGGGAGTCGTCTCTCCTGTACTCCATAGATAGTGGATGACCATTCCTTCTAATTCTTCTTCATCCAATTGTAAGGTGATGCAATCATAACCTTCTACATCCTGGTAGACAACATTGCATTCTGGCAATGCCATGTCAATGAATGGAATTTCCTTCATTACCTTATAAGCTCCGATATCATTTCCGCTGCGGTCGCCTGCCAGTAAGAGGTATTGACCATCTTGTTCAAACATACCTGAAAAATATGCCTCTTGATGGTCTGTTGTGTCAGCCATTAATTTTCCGGCTGGATCGTAAAGTCTTAAGTGCGGTTCAATTTCAGGATTATTATCGTCCTCCATCATTCGGAATGCCCATTGTTCTCCTTGGCGTCCCTCAATGATATATGATTTTGATTCAGAGACTTTTTCTAGTTTTCCTTCCACCAATTCATCCTGACATGATAAGCTTCCGGCACAATGGTTATCGTTCAATTCCTGAATGTGTAAGCCATAATTTCCCATATCGTTTCCGTGTTCGTCACAAGTGATAACAAGGAAGGATGATCCATCAATAGCCTGATCGATCTCAAGGTTTATCATTTTATCCGCACCTGATGCTTGCAATACCATTTCACCTGCTTCATTGTAAATCTCTATTGTGCTCTCCAGAGAAGCATCGTATGCTCTCATCTGAATTAATGCCCTTTGATTTGGGTCAAGGACAACACGATGGGGTTTTCTAAAAGCCAGGTGTTCAATTTCTTCAATGGTGGTTTCACAACATGTCATCTGGACAGCACAATCATGGTGATTAAGCAATTGTGATGAGAATCCATAAAGATCCATGTCATTTCCTCCCTTATCCATCATAAATAGGGTGTAACGACCTGTATGAGGTATTGAATCATTATGAATCACTGCCATTCTCCCTTTTCTTTTAGATTTATTAATCTTTTTTCCTTCAGCATCGTAAAGGTAGAATAGGGGTTCTAAGTTTTCGTCAAGTGCTCTCATCTGGGCATAAAAGACATCCTCATGATTTGCTTCAAAAGAATAAGCATAAACACCTACAATTTTATCCACTGAAGTCTGCATATTATGGAAGCAATTGATTGGAGTGGCATACTCAGGACTATTTAAAAGGTGTAAAGAAAGTCCGTATTTTCCGATATCATTATGATTGTTATCAGCCACCATCATAGTGTAACTACCTGTTTCAGGAAGTTGAAAATCCTTGATACTTGCAAGCCCACCATCACTAAATTTATCTTTTATAAGTTCTCCTGATGGGGCATAAATCTGAATCTTGGAATCTACTTTTGTTTCATCTCTCATACGGATCATGATCTTATCTCCTTCATTACCGAAGAAGGTATAAGTATCTATTTCACCATAATCAGAAATGTGGGACTCAATATTGTCTCCATATTGAAGAGGGGTCTGTGCGTAAAGACCATTAGCCAGGAGACATACGACCATATACACTACGATCCTTGTCATGTTGTGAAGTTTGCGTCAAATTGTAAATGACAAATAGAGGACAAAAATCGGACCATTTTAGAAATCACCCACCAGACTTTATTTTGAGAATGGAATTATTATCTTTCGACCATGATACCTATTGATGAGGTACAATTGAACTTTAGCCCACAGACTTTGAATGTGCTCAACATCATTCTTGGGTTGATTGTATTTGGGGTAGCGTTGGATATAAAAGTCCAGGATTTCAAGACTTTAATAAGAAACCCTAAACCATTCATAATAGGAGCAGCGAGCCAGTTTGTTTTATTTCCTTTGATCGCTTTTCTTGAGGTATATTTTCTGCATCCTCAGCCAAGTATAGCATTGGGTATATTATTAGTAGGAGCCTGTCCCGGAGGGAATATTTCCAATTTTATGACCCAACATGCAGATGGAAATATTGCCCTTTCAATCGCCATGTCAGCTTTTTCAACCGCACTGGCAACTGTTATGACTCCATTTAATGTTTCATTGTATGCGGATCAGATTGAAGGAACACGCCATTTAATGCAAAACTTGTCATTGAACCCATGGGACATGTTATACCTTATTGCTGTATTAATGTTGGTACCCATGAGCCTGGGAATGTATGTTTCACATCGTTGTCCTGAATTTGCAGCAAGATTGAAAAGAATTATGAAGATTGCATCATTGACCTTCTTTGTTGGATTTCTGGTTTTTGCCTTTGTAATCAATTTTAAATACATCAGCCAATTACAAGGGGTAGCTTCAATTTCTGTGATTTTGTTGAATTTCCTGGGATTTACGTTGGGTTATTTATTTGCAAAAACCTGGGGATTATCAGAAAAAGATTCTCGTGCAGTATCTATCGAAACAGGTATTCAGAATTCAGGATTAGCACTTATTCTGATATTCAACTTTTTTGATGGATTAGGAGGGATGGCAGTTATAGCTGCGTTCTGGGGGATTTGGCACATCTTTGCAGGATTGATTCTTTCTACATGGTGGTCCAGGAAAAGCACTTCTTTGATACCCTCTACTCAATAATCATATTGGAGCGTCAAAATCTAGCTTACGATTCTTGAAATAGGCCAGTATACTAATGAGAGTCAACACTGCAACCGAATAATAAACGAAAGATGGAATAGGAACAGGATCTCCTGATGCATAGGAGTGAAGCCCTGACAAATAATAGTTAACTCCAAAATATGTCATGATAACGGATGCCCAACCAAAAAGTGTAGCAAGATTAAAAGCGTACATTTTCTTCAATCCTGGTATGAATCTCATATGCAGGATAAATGTATAAATCAAGATGGTAACCAGTGCCCAGGTTTCCTTTGCATCCCATCCCCAGTAGCGACCCCACGACTCATTGGCCCATACACCTCCGAGGTATGTTCCAACAGCAATCATAAACAGGCCACCTAGTAATGTCATCTCACTGATGATGGTCATCTCCTTGATGGTTTTATAGATTTTTTTACCATTTTTTTGATTGGCAAAAATCATAAGGATTAGGTTTAATACTCCGAGGATGGCTCCAAGCATTAAGAATCCATAACTACCTGCAATAAGAGATACATGTATTGTGAGCCAATAGGATTTCAATACTGGAACAAGAGGAGTAATTTCCGGATCCATATAACTCAACCAGGCTACCATAAGAATTGTAGAGGCAAGTATCAATGTGGCAGTAATTCCTCCCAATGATTTTCTGGCAAATATCAATCCGGCAAGAATGGTTGTCCACCCTATATAGATCATAGATTCATACCCATTGCTCCAGGGGGCATGTCCTGAGACATACCACCTCAATCCCAGGCCGATGGCATGGAATATAAATAAAACAATCACAGCTCCAGTCAAGATCCTTTTTGGCCATTTCATATTGACCTTGTGATTGAATACAGAAATAAAAAATAGAATCAAACTGAACAATCCGATGAGCCCGTAATACATTCCCAATTTGGAAAAGATGTTCAATTCATTGAGTTGTATTTCTCTGTCTACTTTACTTTGAGAAGGGATGTTTTCTCCACCATTGGTCCGTTGAAATTCCTTAAGCTCAACTATGTATTGATTGGCTTTGGCCCAGTCATCATAAGTAACTCCATATTTTACAGCCTCTGAATAATCAGTAAAAAATGTACTCATGAAAACAGACATTTCATCTTGTGCTGTAAAGGAAGATGCATCAACAGGGGTGTACCAGGGGCCATCCTGGTCGTTATAAATTGGAAATATTTTTATGAGCCTCGTAGTAAAAAGGAGATTGCAAATGTTTACTTTTTCATCCAGCTTTATAATTTCTTTTTCAAATACTCCACGCTCCTTAGCGTCTTTTTCATAAGCTTTGTTGACGTAATCCGTAAGCAGATATTCATTGAGGAAGAAGTCGTTGTAAGCTAATAATTCTTCCTCTGTATTTAATATTTTTTTGATTTCCGGATGCTTGGCCATCTTGACCAAAGGGATGTTTTTCCATTCCTCAGGGTAGATCAACATAGAGGTCAGAATATGTTGGGGGGTCATTCCATACAACTCTTGTTTTTTAGATATTTTCCGGATCAATTCATTTGCGAGCGTATGATATGGTTTATATCTGCCATTATGATCCTGAACAAGAATGGTATTGAGATCTTCAATATGTTCCTGACTCATCAACTTCCAGGGCCCGTTGATTACTGCTTCTGCGCTTGCAGAAAAAGAAATAGCTGTAATGAAAATTGTAAGTACCGCGGCTTTAGATATTGAAGCCGATTGCATATACTTCAGTTTTTTAACTAGATCCTGAAATCGGCTCTTCTTACTGAAAAAAGCCAAAGCCATACCAATAGTTAAAAGAAAATATCCGAAATAGGAGATCCAGGTTCCCCAGAAATCATGATTTACACTGAGTACTGTCCCTTTTTCATCTCTGTCATAGGATGATTGAAAGAACCTATATCCATCATAATTGAGTATGTTATTCATAAAGATTCTGTGGTCCTTTTCTATGTCATTTCGTGGGTCGAGTAGTGTCACTTCACTTGCATATGAAGAAGCACTTTTGGTTCCGGGGTATTTTTCAATAATGAAGTCGTTTAGCTTCAGAGCAAATGGTAACTTCTTCAGAATTGAACCGTACGATGCATCAATATAAAAGTCACCGATCTTGAAGGGATACATTCTTCCGATGGCTCCCTTAGACCCATACACTTCAAATACTCTTGAATCCTGATCGGTTGAAGCTTTAAGTTGTATGCCGTTAAGACTGCTTGCAGTAATTTTTTTAGAGGCAGGGGTGATCAATACCAGACCTTTGGGACGGAAATCTGAAATTACAAAATTAAATCCTTCACCTGAATAAAGCGTTCTTACCATTAAAGTACTCTCCTCATTGGGATTTAATAAAGTTCGCTCCTGATTGGCCATGGTAAATTGACTCATCGGTATGGGAGAGGACATAGATAACTTTCCATTTCGCCATAATAAGTTGATGGCACCTTCATGGGGGGTCTCTCCAAAGTAAAGAGTGTTATTCCCAAGTTGGGTAACCGATTCAAACTTAAGCATGAGGTCTCTTCGTCCTCCTTCCCATGAATAAGTCATTTGCATCACAGGAGATCCACTTGGATCGTTTACGATCTCTTCTATAGGATTAGGGATGAAATGCAGCATCTCTACCTCAAGTACTTTGCCATCAAGATTGTAAGATTTTGAAAAACTATTTGAACCAAGGGAAGCAAGATGAACCCGCTCATCAATTCTATATTTTTTATTGCCATGTAGAATATCAAATGTAATATAAGTTTCATCTGACATGAACTGATCAACTGTTGCTCCTTCCCTTATAGACATCATTCCTTCACTTCCGAAAAACCTTGTGACCCCAGATCCTGCAAGGATGACAATGATGGAAAGGTGAAATGCAAGAATGGTCCACTTTTTATTTTGGATCATTCTATATCGAAATATATTAGAAACTATACTGATTGCAAATAGGAGTAACAATATTTCAAACCAATGTGCCCGATAGACCAGTTTCTGAGCAGTGGGAGTCCCATAATCGTTTTCAATGAAGGTGGCAATCCCTACTGCAGCAGCAATTAAGAGCGTATACAGGCCTGACATCCCGGGTGAAAACATGCGATCGTATATTTTCTTTAAGACATCCATAGGTATATGATTATATTGTTACTGGATTTTTCCTTCTTCCATTATAACAGGATAGACGTAACCTGCTCCAAAATCTTTATTCAATGTAATACTACCTTCTAAAGTAACAATATTTCCGGGTTCGACATCATCTGATGTGGTAATGGTAAGGTCATATAATACGCCATTTTCATCTTTAGTACCATCCTGAATGTGAAGCCAATTCCTATCCATAATATCTCTATTCATCTTGACACACATGCCTTTTACGAGAATCGTTTTGCCTTTGAATTCGAGGGGATTCTTAAATAACTCTTCAATGGTGACGCCACCTTCTACAAGAGCAACATCTTCCGGTTTTATTTCGAATTCATGCGCTGTCGGCATGGTATTAGATGAGATGATTGGTTTACTGGTAGGCGTTGCGTGGATACCATCAACTAGGATGAGTTCACTGAATTCTCTATCCAGATCTTTGCTTTTGAAATTTTCCATCATCATTCCTCCACTGAAATAATAAGTGCCTCCTTTTTCAACTTCCCTTCGAGGAACTGCTATCCAGTATTTTGATTTGGTTTCATCAATCACTTCCAGATAAGTGTAATTATTAACCTGTAATACTTCTTGCACTTCAACTTTATGTACATTTTCAGGAAGTGCTTTTTCTTCTGATAGCACATCCACTGCTTTGATATTTTCTGGTTTATGATTACATGCAATGAAAGTGCATGTGACTAGAAGTACACACAAGAGTAGATTGAATTTCATATAGAAACTTATTTAATTATAGGAGCAATGATACTATAAAAACCGATGATTAATAGTTCCACAAACGAGTAATGTTAAATCCTATCAGGAATTCACCATCACCTGCTTTATATGTATTCCTTGCATTATTGTATTGAGGTATCAAACTTTGATAATTACTTAAGAAAATCTGAAATGCATGTGAACTGGAGGTAAACTCGATACCGAAACCATAATTTGGTTCTGGGCCAAACAAATCATCATTGGTGAGTGGGAGATCAACATTAAAAATAAAGTTGGTTCCATCAACAATAACATATCGCCCTAAAAATGCAAGAGCGAAGTGGTCAGCCGGCATGGCACCGAGTAATTCTCCATTGTCTGCAAAGGCAAGATCCTGTTCATTAAAGTGAGAAACACTTAATGAGGATTGTAATGAGAATGCATCTGACAATTTTCTAGCAACCATCAACTGATGAAAGTAAGATACCCTGTCAGAGAATTCTTCATGAAAATCACCATCTCTTGTATCTATTCCCATGTCAACTAAATAGGTGACACTTAAAGGAGAACCTCCCCCTCTACCTTGTTTGATCAGTGCATACTTGGCACTAAAATCCCAAAGTAGCCTCTCTTTTGCAAAGCCAAAACCAACCTGGAGATTGTCAATAGGTACGTAACTGAATCCGATTCTAATATTAGAAGGAGCATAAAGTCCCCAGAAATCATCATACCCATTCTTAATTGTACCAAATCTATGAAGCATATCCATTTCAAGAGTCTTCTTAAATGGAACCATCACGGTCTGGTTATCAATCAACCATACACTTTCAAATGTGTTAGGGACAGGTCTGATTTCAGGTTTTGTTGCAGGTTCATCCTGAGCTTCTGTCGCTATTCCGATCATGCAGAATAAAAGAATCATGATCAGTCTAGGCAAAGTATTGAAGTTAAGAGAGTAAATCACTGTCATTTTTGATGCTTGATAATTTGTAATAAAATTCTTCGAATTAATAGAAGAGCGAGGTTATCGCTCGCTCTTCTATATAGACATTTGTGTTCTTATCCCGTTATTGTTAGTAATTAATTATTGCAATGCTGCAATAGAATTATCTAACAATGTTCTGGTATACTTAGCATTGTGAACACCCAAACTTTGATCTTCAACTATGAATATATAGTTGTAGTAACATCCTACTTGAACAGTAGTATAAGTGCCAGGTACAGATCTGTCAGCATCAGGATTAAGGATTCCTATACCTCTTAACAATCCGGCTAAGGTTTCTAGTTTTGTACTGATTTCAGCTTGAGTATTAGTTACTATTGTTTCTGCTTCTTCCTCTGTATGACATTCAGCACATCCATTGAAGTTAAGATCACCTTCTTCAGTTGCAATTCTGAAAGTGTGACCACCTGCAGCACGTCCATCCATTAATGGAGCCATATGGCAAGTTACACAAGCATTATCTGCAAGAAGAGTGGTGTGAAGAGAATTACTATAGCCTTCACCAATTTCGTATGCTCCTGCAATTCCTTGTCCTAAGAACATTGTGCCCTGAGCACCGTGGTGAGGTCCATATCTGGTACTGGTAATCGTGTAATCTCCAGTTGCATCAGTAGCTGGAATACCATCTCCAGGAATTCTTGGCTGGTGACAATTGATACATTGATTGGCGTTTCCTAGATCAGCAGTCTGATCTGTCAACCATATCGTGACTGGATCTGACTGTGTTAATGCCCAGTCTTCTTGCGTATAAGTCTGGTGAATACTGTGGCATGTATAACAATTGATGGGTAGTGGTTCTGCAACTGTCTCGGAAGCTTCCATACCACCTGTGGCTATTCTATCTAAGAATCCCTGGCTTGTATGACAACCGGCACATCTAGAGATGTTTCTTTCGTAAGTTCCTCCTAAGTTGTGAATAGAATTTTCCCATTGAAAAATCTTAGCTGTGATCAGTTGATTATTGCCATGGCATTCCAGACAATTTTCAGCTCCATTCTGACCATCTTCTCCATCATTACCAGATGATCCGGTAGGTCCGGGAGGGCCGGTTTCACCTTGAATACCTTGAGGGCCAACTTCCCCTTCACAGCCCATGAAACTTAATGCAGTGACGAAACTTAATAACAGGATAAAGAATACTTTAATTTTCATTGGACTTAATTTAAAAAGTTAGAGAACAATAATTTGAATATTGATTTTTCTATTCATAAAAATAAGACTAACCTGATTTTCTACTAGTGACCGTCGTCAACCAGCAATGTGATAATTGTCACAGAAATGTCACTGGTGTCCAAAAGCCTTATTCTCCAAAGGTTCTCATGTAATTTACAAGGTGCCAAACATCTTCATCGTATGGAATTTTTTTCTCGTAATTTGGCATTTCATCCCTACCAAACCATGATTTGTAAAAGATGGCTCCATCAGACTGATCTTGGAATACTGCTGAGCTAAAATCACCGGGAGCAGTTTCTAATTGAGCTGCTTTTGATCCATCACCTAAACCCTCACCTCCGTGACAAGACCCACAGTGTTTTTTCCATAGGCGCTTACCAATTTTTAATGATTCCTTATCAGCATCATATGGGTTTTCCATTTTTTCATACTTAGCAGGAATTTTCCAGGGTTTTGCTTGATCATCAGAAGCAACAAATCCAACCAAGAGGAAAAATCCAATCATTAAGACAGTTGAGAACAGAATATTTACTTTCATTTTAATATATTTTAGTGTTTATAATTAAATCCATTAAGCAGGATTAAGCTTTACATCATTTTTTACTTTTACCAAGGTGTATATTATATAAATAAAGTGACCCCATACTACTAGCATTAAGATAGAAAAAGTTGCTACCATCCATAATGGAGCATCAGGAGTCCAAAGAGATCTTGATTCCTCAATTACTGTAGCTTTTGGTATACCCCAGACTTTATTAAGGCTTTGGGTGACAACACCATAGTCATCTGCATCAATTGTTTTGGCTATAAAAGATATGTTTCCGTTTTCACCTCCAGGAAGATCATTAGGAAATATCATAGACACCATTCCATCTTCATCTGTATAATCACTGCCTATGATTAAGTCTGAAAACATCATTGGAACAGCAACTGCAATCTCAATGTCTTCCACAGGTAATTCTTCACCATCTATGATTTCAACAATTTGTATTTCGATATTCTTATCTTCTGAATCATCAGTTTCCACCTTTAACTTGGCTCTTTTGAAATTGTACTCTTCAAAATTGTCTTCATATTGATCTGTTCCTTCGTAGTTTACACCAATCGTATAATAGAAATCTTCATCTAAGTCCCAACCTTCCAGGCTCTTAATATCAAACCTGGCAAATCCTTCATTATCAGTAGATGAACTACCAAGAATCTGCTCTTCACCTTTTATGTATGCGTAAAATTCAAACTCTTGAGACGTCAGTGGAGAGTATGATCTTCCCTCCTTGTACCTACCCTGGGCAATCAGCGTGATGTCTCCGCTAAAGGTTTGTTCACATGTAAGATCTATTCGTGTAGTAAGAGGTCCTTCCTGTGCCGATATGTGTTCAGCTGATGTCATAGAAAGCAATAGTGCAACTATTAAAGTTAACCGAGAAATATTGATGCTTAGTTTCATTTTAACTTTATATTAAGTTTAATATTTTCTTATTATCCGCTTCCTCTTCTTCTCCGATCAACTCCGTTACTGGAATAATAGGTACAAATCTTGTTATCAGAGAAAACATCAGAAGGAATGAAGCAATTCCTGCAAGAGTTAATGACCATTCAACCCAAGTAGCTGAATAGTGTACAAATTCAGGTCTGAAATCTTGAAGAGGAAGGAGAGGAGTTTCCAGAGTTGGAACAATAATTAAGTATCGTTTAATCCATAAGGATAATAATACAAGTGCTGATGTCCATGTAATGATAATAGGTTTTCTAAGTTTACGAAATGCTATAACAATAAATGGAAGAAGTATTCCTAATATATTGGACCAGAAAAACCATGCTCCATATTCATCGAAGTTTAACAGTTTTTCCATAACCCTTGAATCCCATTCTTCCGATACATACCAGCTGGTGAGGTATTCTGAAAACGTGAAGTAACCATAACCTGCACCTACAATTACCAATGCCAATCCCATCAATACAAAGTGCCTGTCAGTAAAAAATTGTTGTAGGTTATATAGATTTCTAAATATCCACATAGCTATAATGATTACTGCAATACCTGAATAGATAGAAGCCAAGACGAAATAAGGTCCAAATATAGTACTGTGCCACCCAGGTCTTAGGGTCATTCCAAATATCCATGATAAGATCGACGAAACAATAATTACTAATGGAACTAAGACCAAGGCAAGGATATTCCTTGCTTTCGCCAAGATAATGTCCTGAGATTTAGTGGCTTGATAATTTATGCCAAGCACCTTGTATAATTTGTTCTGCCAGTTTTTAAAATTAGCTAATTTGTAATCTCTGAATACTGCAAAATCTTTTATAATTCCCAGATATAAAAACAATATGGCTCCAACCAGGTAAGTGGTTATGGCAAATACGTCCCAAATTATTGGGGATTGGAGTCGAGGGTAAATGAATAAATAATGAAGCCGATCCATTCTTCCCATACAAAGTAAAATAAAAATAGGACCTACAATACCACCAGAAATGGCCATAATGGTCGCAATTCTAATGAAAGGTCTCCGCCATCTAACCTTAAATAAGTGGAAAATTGAAGCAATCAAAGCACCAGCATATGAGATGCCAAGAAAAAATATAAAATTGACAACGAATAACCCCCAAATCACATGATCTCTCATTCCTGTAGAAGAATGTCCGTCTACAATCTGGACATAAAGACCATACAAACCAAATAAAATACATGCGACAAGGAATGCAACCCATACTTTCCATAATGTCGAAATCTTTTCGAGATCTGGAATTACTTTATCAAGAATTCTTTTTGATTTATCCGAAAGTGGAATCATAACTTTTCAATTAAGGTTAAACGTTTGAGTCAAGAATATCTTTAAACATTTCTTTTAATGGATCTGGTGCATTTTCTAATCCCCTCTCTACAGGAAAAATTCTGTCTCTGGGAGGAAGGTAATAAACTCTTGGTTTGGTTCCCAGATCTTCCATATATCGGTATCCGGCTCTTTCAGCAATGAGGTTTCTAAATCTTACAGTTTCAGATCCATTGGTAACTGTATCTTCATTTTCATCCCCAAAATAGAATACACCATTGGGGCAAGCAGTTACACAATCAGGTAACTTACCTAATCGTGCCATATCCGGACAAAAATCACATTTATCAACTGTTCCTATCTTACTTGGTACACTTGTCTCGGGTGAAGGATTACACATAGATATCTCCTCAGATTGTTGTGGTTCATCCCAGTTAAAAACCCTTGTAGAGTAGGGACAAGCTGCCATACAGAATTTACATCCAATACATCTTTCATTATCAATTAAAACCAGCCCATCGTCTCTTTTGAAGGTGGCACTTACTGGACACACTTTTACACATGGAGGATTGTCACAATGAAAACAAGTTTTTGGAAACCAGTAAGGTCCTGCTTTATCGTGATCCTTCATCAATTTTACCTGCAACCACTCTTTCTCTTCTGGTTGGTGATGCATCTTTTGACAAGCAGTAACACATTTCCGCGCATTATTGCATTTACCTAAATCTATTACCATTACAAATTTTCTTCCTTCAATTCCTTCTCTGGCTTCTTTGCCTGTAATGAGTTCTTCTTCAGGTAATGGAGTAATCTGGGACTTCAAGACTTCAACCATTTCCCCGTCAGGAGATAATAATTGTACGGTCTCCTTTTCGCTATGGTTTGACTTTCCTTTACATCCACATACAGCAGCTCCACATCCGGCAGCGAGACCTAGTTTTATAAAAGTCCTTCTAGAGTCCATATTATTCATTTTGTCAGAATCCATAGGTTCTATTTATTAGAGTTATGAGTGTTCTTCTTATCTATCCATTCTAAGATCTCCTTATTGGATACCTTTTTCTTTTTATTGATATGATTGGGGCTCACCTCGACAAGTTTACCATCGGGAGTCATCATTTTAATTTTCTCTTCATTAGGATTCAACTCCTCCGGAATCTCATTTTCAATCACCATTTTCATCAGTGATTTTAAACCCTTATTAATAAACTTTCTTCTTTGATTGTGCATATCCATTATTTTAATTCCAAAGCCTTGTGATATTAAATCCTATAGCAATTTGATTATCACTGAAACTGTTTTCATTAAAGAAGTTGTTATACTGTGGTATTATACCGGTGTAGTTACCTACAAATAATTGAAATGCATGTGAACTGGTAACAAATTCAAACCCTAGACTTAGATTGGCATTAGGATTATCTAAGGGATGATCCGTAATATGAATATCATATGCACCGATAAATGATGTTATATCTGTTAACTTGTATCTGAATGCAATAGTGGAAGATAAATGATCATTATTCATCCTTCCTTCAGATTCATTATTATCATTCAGAAAGGCTGTTACTGCATTGAAATGGCTGAAGTTTCCCGAAACCTGCATAGACAGTTTATCTGAAAACTTTCTGGCTATCATAATTTGGTGGAAATAGGAATATCGATCAGTACCTGCCTGAAAGTTATCGCCATCTCTTGTATCTATAGCCATATTGCCAAAGTAGGTGATGCTTATTGGAATGCGGCCACTTCGGGTTTGTTCCATAATTCCATACTTGAGATTAAAGTCCCATAGGTTTTTATTTTTCGTAAGTCCTAATCCTATCTGTAGCTTAGGTCTGATAACCTTAGTAAAACCAAGTCGGATGTTGGATGGAGCATAAACACCCCAGAAATCATCATACCCATTGTTCCAGGTCCCGAATCTGTGAGCAATATCCATTTCAAATGTTCCTTCAAATGGAACAATGACCGTTTGATGATCCATCAGCCAATTGCTTTCAAACATGCTTCTGACTGGTCGGTCAGGTCTTTTGGCTGGTTCATCCTGGGCATGTGAAATATTTATTGTAAGGATGCATATTGAAAAACATCCAATGCACAATAGCTTAGAGAATATATGTTTCTTCATTATTATGGCTTTGACTTAGTTATTAAGAGCTCCTTGCTTAATCCACGCAAGTACCGTAGCATTCCATTCCTGGTTGGGGCCATCCAGTGGCATATCAAATCTGCGATTGCCCCGCATCCATTCTAACAGTTCACTGGCGTCTGGATTGGCAACGTCAATAAACCCACCATTGATTAATGCCCCATATGCTACACCTGGAGAAAGGTCTGGTGCTATAC
>JABDLO010000007.1 GCA_013002995.1 Saprospiraceae bacterium
TGCTTAAAGTTGAAAATATAAATACTGAAATAATAAGCGAAAAGTAAAGTCTTAAGGAGTTCATTTTTTATCGGATTAGATTATCAAGTTAAATTCAAGGCTAATAAATATAATGATTTTGTATGAATTTACTGATCCTATCCAAATAGGGTCTGCTTCGAATTTTCAATTCAATTCAAGTAAATACAGAACCGATATCAAATATAAATAAGTCCATCATTGTTAAAAATCTCTTTTATTAAAGACCTAATATCCCACCTTATCTTACATATCAAACCATTTACACATTATATCCGTCAATGAATCATCTACACTATCATTCTTATCATGATTGATTGAAATTTATAGATGTAATTCAATCTCACATTTATTTCCTGACAGAGTGTATTCTTATTTAATGATGTGATTTCAAATCTATCTTAACACTTTCAGACAACTCACTGAAAGCCAATTCGTAAGAAATCAACATAGTTTTTAAATCACTTCAAGCTTCTATCCTTTCTCTTGAAATAATCCTTCACATCATTATTCATCTAAAACAACTAAAATTATGGGCGTAAGAAAAAATGTCAAACATCTAGACTCAACAGAAAGAGAAAACTTCGTTCGATCCTGTGTATTAATGAAAGCTGATATTGTCAATCCCGGAGACCCGGTCAATAATCAATACAGCAAGTGGGATGAATTTGTTGCACTGCATACCATGATTCAATCCGGGATTGCTCCCGGTAATGTATCTGTTAATTTTGGACACGGTGGAAGTCCTGGAACCGGGGCATATAGCTTCTTGAGTTGGCACCGCGAATTTCTATACAGATTCGAGCAACAACTACAAAGTTATGTTGCTGGAGTAATGCTTCCTTACTGGGACTGGACGGATCCAAGTTCAATTATGACAGACACCTTTCTAGGAGGAAATGGAACTGGAGCTACCAATGTCATTACCCAGGGATATTTTGCAGTAAATCGACCGGGAACAGGAGGAAATGCGACTGTACTTCCTGGATGGTGGCCAGGCACACTGAACGGATGGAGCTTACCGTCAGCATTTGGTTCTACCTGGCAAGGTGGATTAAGAAGAAGTGTAGGGAACGTTGCAGGATTGCCGTCATCTCTAGCTGTTGCAGAAACTCTTGGTCTGGGTACTTATCATAATTTCCAGAAAGCCCTGGAATCAGGAGATGGATTGACCGAATTTGACGCACAGATGCACAATGGAATGCATGGTTGGATTGGTGGTTCCGGAGGAGGATTCTTTGGGCACATGGCTCATCCGGCTGCTTCTCCATTTGATCCTTTCTTTTATCTACATCATTGCAATATTGATCGTCTGTGGGCCATGTGGCAACTAGATGGACATGCGACTGAATATCCCAATGCCGGAGGTGTAAACTTTCATCACAGGAATGATCTGATGTACCCTTGGGTAGGTGCAGCGGCAGGTTATGGAACCTCCTCTTCACTCAACAGTAGTATCCCCATGCCTGATTTCTCAGGAGAACCAGGACGAAGAAATGTTGACACACTTGACCATCGAGTCGCATACAATTATACTTATGATTGTATACCAATTATAGGAATTGGTCTGGACAAAACGGGCAGTATGAATGGAATGACTCCTGATCCAATGGTCGCCCTTGCTCCTGATGTTTCCAAGTGGGAAGCTGCTACCAGAGGGGTCTCACTTTTTCTACAAGATTGTGAAACCGTCCAGGATAGTGGCACAACTTATATACATGCAGGTGTCCAGACATTCCGATCGTTGGGTGCCAATGATTTTGACAATGTATTTGCAGGAAGCGGATACGGACTGGTAAAAAATGGTGGGACGATTAGTAGGGCATCCTTCGATGCACTGATTGCGGCACATTCTCCGGGTGGAGGCACGCCGCTGGCAGATGCTTTGGTTAGTGTGAAAAACACCATGGTAGATGCTCCATTTGGAAATATACCCAATGATGAGCAGAGATACATAGCCATGTTGACTGATGGTAAAAGAACAACTGGTAGCTTATTCAATACCATTCCTAATTTGAGTATGTCTCCCACAGCAATATTTGGGATGGGTTTTGGTACAGGTGCAGATGTTGACTACCCTACCATTAATACCATGGTTGGTAAAGGGGTCAACTTGAGTACCACACAAGTATTTAATGGTGCTAATGCCGGAACCATTGACAAGTTTTACACTAATGCTCTGGCGACTGCAATTGGATACACTGCCATCTTTGATCCATTGTTAGAGTTATTCCCTGGTGAACACACACATTTGCCATTCTCCGCGACTTCGGCTGAAGATTCATTTTTTATCACTGCACAAGGCTTCGATTTTATCGACGAGAACTGGCAATATATGTTGAAGGGTCCGGATGGAACCATCCACTATACCAGCATGAGACACAATCATAAACACAATCATTGCAACCATTGCTGCCCGAAACCACACATTACAGTACGTCGATCCAAAGGTAGATTGAGCCTGGTGATCCAACGCAACAATACCAGTAGAAAATGTTGGGTAGGTCAATGGGAATTGATGATCATGTATAAGGCAAAAGATCTGAATGGCATGTTGATGCCTACGATAGGGGAATTGATGTTTCCAGTATCGGGAGGTCCGATTAGAGGAAATGAGTTCTTCAATTTGCTCACCAGGAAAGGACGTAGGATACCTACTAGGAAGGTATTCACACCTGCTGCCAATGGACTGGATCAACGAGCTGTGATTACCAATGCAGAGAAAGGCTCAGCATGTAACAATCTGGTCAATATCTATGCAAGGACCAATCTCAAAATGGAAATAGGTGATCCCGGAGTAGTGCAGCTAGGAAAACCTATTGAGATGGGAATGTCATTTCATTCAACAACCGGTAAGATTTCTCCTTCGGCAGGATTTATCAGAATGATTTCTCCTTCCATTGATTATGATAATTATCTCTCCAGAAAAGAGGTGGATGAAATCATTGCTAAAAATGAACGTAGCAGAAAGCCAGCAAGAAAATATGACACCGCCGTCATCCTTGCTAAGAGGTTAAGGAAATTTGAAAATAGTCAATTGATTCACGATCAGGAACTTCCTTTCAAGTTGAGCAAGGAGAATACCATCATCATAGAAAATGATAACACCAAATACAGAGGAGCCTACCATCTGGGTATCCTGGTCACTGGTGAATACACGCCTGATTATAAGGATATGACAGATCATTGCTGTGGCAACCACGATCACAACAAACCGGAAACATTTACCAGGTTGATCAATCATACGATTACAGTGGAATAATTAAGTTATTCATACTAATCCAGGAAAGGAGGGCCACGATATGTGACCCTCTTTTTCTTTTAATGATGGATTAGTGGTACAGCATGGAAGCAAAGATCATAAAGCCATTTCGTTCCTTCGCGAAATTACTTTTCCATACCATTCAGTATCATTTCCAATGCCCACTCTAGCGTTTCATTGACCTGGTCATCATTCAATCTGCACACATCTTTACCCGCTACAATTGGATCGATTCCCATCAAAATGGTTGCTGTATTAATCAGTTTTTCCTTTTCTTCTATTTTGATTTTCTTATTAAAAGGCTGTAAAGCCAGTTTCAATGTTTTCACCCTTCTGGCACCTCTTAATTTGGATTTTGAGGATATAGACTCAGAGAGTACGGCACTGAGATACCTTCTGAAGGCAGTTTCATGTTCGAGTGCCAGGTTGTTGTAGTATTTCTGGATGGCAAATATGCGTTCATGCATATTCATTCCCTCCAATTGCTCATTGATCTCTTCCGGTGATTCGTGGTTGATGTCCAGTGCTGCTTCAGTAATGAGGATATCTACATTGGAATAATACCGATACATGGTGGCCCTGGATATACCTGCTTCTTTTGCTATATCATCGAGTGAAACGTCTTCACTCTTATCCAGTAATCTCTTAGCTGCTGCCAGGATATTGCTTCTTGTTTGAGCCTTCTGGTTGGCCCTTCCCGATTTTAAGAAATCATTATTCATGAGACAAATTTCTCATAAAATTTGGAAATATCAAAATCTTATCTTAATCTTGTGAGACAATTGTCTTACGAATGAAAATAAAGAACATGAAAAACAATAAAAATATGTGGGTGCTGGGACACAAGATATCACCAGTTCACGTGAGTGGTAATTACGATATGGTCATAGGAGAAACCGGTCCGAAAGTTCCGGGGCCGCCACCTCATTTTCACTCAGAGATGGATGAACTCTTCCTGGTACTGGAGGGAGAAATGGACTTTATCATCAACGGAGAGATGAAGAAAATAAGACAAGGAGAATCTGTCGATTTACCTAAAAATGCGATTCACACCTTTACCAACAATGGAGACACCCCCTGCAAGTGGATCAACATTCACAGCCCCAAAGGATTTTTATCATTTTTCGAAGACATGGGTATCCCTGAATCGGAAGAAGATGCTTTACAAAAATCAGTAGCTGAGTCCGTCATCAATAAAGTCATGG
>JABDLO010000014.1 GCA_013002995.1 Saprospiraceae bacterium
ATGGGGCAAGCATTGGAAAGAATGTACTGGTCGGGATGAATGCAGTGGTGATGGATAAAGCTGAGATAGGTCATGAAAGCATTATTGGTGCATTGACCTTTGTTAAATCGAATGAAAAGATCCCACCAAGAAGTCTCGTTGTTGGTAATCCTGGGAAAGTGATCAAACAAGTATCAGATAAAATGATTGCATGGAAAACGAAAGGCACTCAACTGTATCAAACACTTCCAGCTGATTGTCATGAATCTTTGAGACCCCAGATCCCGCTGAAAGAGATCCCGGAAAATCGCCCTTCACAGGAAATTCTCTTTAAGACATGGAATGAGATCAGAGGAATGAAAAATGAAGAATGAAAAATGACATGGAGGAAATGGCTAAGTGCGAATAGCTAATGGCCTAATTGTATTCCGAATGTCACAACATCTGATGAAAATTGATGTTATTTGCATGATTTTCAAGGTTTAATATCAAAAGGATTCAATGTTTAGACTGGTTACAATTACAATAATGCTGAGTTTTGCATTCAGCATTTCTGCTTTCTCACAACTCAATGCCACCCTTTTTGCTCAAATCGAATACGATTTCAACATCAATGATGTTTGGGGTCATGTCGCAGAAGATGGCACAGAGTATGCATTAGTTGGGACCCAGTTTGGGTTATCCATCGTGCGGATCAATGAAGATGGTGTTGAAGAAGTCGATTTCATAGACGGCACAAGTTCTACCTGGAGGGATATCAAAACCTGGGACCACAGGGCTTATGTGAGCACTGAGGCAAATGATGGATTGTTAGTTGTTGACCTACAACACCTTCCGGATTCTACTTCTCACTATTTTTGGAAAGGACAGATCCCAGGACTGGGTAACTCTTTTTCGGCACATAATATTTACATTGATGAATTTGGTGTTGGATATCTTCCAGGTGGAAATCTCAATGAAGGGGGGACAATACTCGTAGACCTTACAGATCCGGATACCGTCACTTATCTAGGCAAAACCAGGCCAGTATATTCTCACGATGTCTATGCTCGAAATAATCTTCTCTATTCTTCTGATCTATATGCAGGTGGTTTTTCTATTCAGGATGTTTCCGATCCAACCGACATTAAACTGTTAGCTTTCCACCCTACCACATTCGACTTTACTCATAACACGTGGCCCTCAGACGATGGTAATACGCTTTTCACAACAGATGAGCGTGCAAATGCTTATGTTGGAGCTTACGATATCTCAGACCTGGATAACATTAAAGAATTAGATCTCTTCAGACCCGCGTCATCTCTGGGCAATGGAGTAATTCCTCACAATGTGCATATTTATCAGGACTGGTCGGTGACATCTTATTATACCAGCGGAACTGTCATTATAGACATTTCAGAACCTGACAATATGATTGAAGTAGGAAATTACGATAGTTTCCAAGGTCAAGATGGAGGTTTCAACGGATGCTGGGGAGCCTACCCTTACCTACCATCAGGATTGGTTCTGATGTCGGATCGCGGCAATGGTCTTTTTGTTTTTGAACCCAACTATGTAAACGCTGCAAGATTGGAAGGCACGGTAAGAGAAAGTGAACAAGGACAGCCTTTATTTGGGGCCACCATTGAGATCCAGGCACTCGAAGAAGTAACAAAAACCGTCACCTCAGGTATTCAAGGTGGATTTAAAACAGGAAAAGCTATCCCTGGCGACTTTGTTATAAGGGTAACCAAAGAGGGATACAAACCACATGAAGAAGTGGTCAATTTTGCTAATGGTGAAATGAGAATAATAGATGTCATACTTGAAAAACAACCAAAATTTAATATCACTCTTCAAGTGCTGGATAAGGATGGACAGGCATTTAAGAATGCAAATGTATTTATAGACGGGCCTGCATACCAGTTAGCCACTACTTCGGACGAAGCCGGCACGGTACCATTGGAAGGTATATCTGCAGATGCTTATAAAGTTTACGCTGGAACCTGGGGGGAGTATATCATCAATGAATTTAACATAAATAATGACCTTCCAATTACTCTACAGACTGAGCAAGGGTACTATGACGATTTTACATTTGATTTTGGATGGGAAGTTTCTGGAAATGCTACTTCAGGAGTTTGGGAAAAAACTGATCCGGATGGAGCACAGCTTTTCAATTCATTTAATTGCAGTCCCGAGGATGACATCGAAGATGATATCAGCAATGAATGTTTTGTAACCGGAAATGCAGATAATGGAAATTCACTAAATGACGACGTGGATGACGGTTTCACATTGCTTTCTTCCCCTGCAATTGATCTTTCTGGATATATTAATCCGGTACTGGATTTCAATTATTGGCGATGTTCCTTTTCAGAGGAAGTGGTTTTCTTTAAAGCCCTGGCCACGTCTGGCACGGATACTGTTGAGCTACAAAATTTGTTGAATGATGGTAATATCGACGGACAATGGAGGGCAGCGGAGCCTATTGCTCTGAAAGAATTCTTTCCAGAAGCTGAAACGATCCAGCTCCATTTTAAAGTAGAAGATCTCTCAACAGATTTTGATCAAGCCATAGAAGCTGCAGTGGATGGCATCATCATTTATGAAACAGGCACTACAGGAGTCGCTGATTTAAACATTGAGCAGGCTTTCGTTTATCCTAATCCCTTTACCAATGAGTTATTCATTCAGAGATCAGAAATTCTAACAGGCAAAAACCTCAATATTGAGATCTTCAACAACGTAGGTCAGTTGGTTCAAAGGAGTTTCCTTGTAGCCGGAGAATCCAGGATTAATACCGGTTCTGAATTACCTCAAGGCGTCTATTTTCTTTCTATTAAATCTGACGGTATTGTTGCAGCAAATGCAAAAGTGATCAAGTTATAATTCAAGAAATAATATTATTTACAGCGCCCGGCCATTCGCCGGGCGTTTTTTGTTTTTACTGGTTTTTCGAGGGCGCATTGTGTAATTTTGAGCTACCCGAAATTGATCGTTAAAACCTGATAAAATCTAATCAATGAAGCTGAAAAATTATGCCGTTGGACAATGGGTAGAAGGTGAAGGAGAAGGTAAACCACTTTACAATGCTATCAATGGAAAATTGATTGCTTATGCATCAAGCTCCGGACTTGACTTTGGAGAAATGATGAAATACGGTCGTGAAACCGGAGGGCCTGAATTGAGGAAAATGACCTTTCATGAAAGGGGAAGAATTCTGAAGGCTCTTGCACTTCATTTATATGGCATGAAAGACAAATACTACCCTTTCAGTTACCAGTCGGGTGCAACCAAGGCTGACAGTTGGATTGACATCGAGGGAGGTATAGGAAATTTGTTTGCCAATGCAAGCTTGAGGAAGAAATTTCCAAATGAAACATACTACGTTGATGGTGAATCGATTGACCTTTCGAGGGGAGGAAATTTCATGGGACACCATATCATGGTCCCCAAGGAAGGAGTAGCCATTCACATCAATGCTTTCAATTTTCCGATCTGGGGAATGTTGGAAAAGGTAGCGGTCAATTTACTTGCAGGGGTTCCTTCAATTGTTAAACCAGCCACACTTACTTCATACCTAACCGAAGCCATATTTCTTGATATCATAAAATCAGGGATCTTACCTGAAGGAAGTATGCAACTGATCTGTGGATCGGCAAGGGGGATCCTGGACCATGTAGAATCCCAGGATGTGGTCACCTTTACCGGAAGTGCCTCTACCGGCCAAATGCTGAAGTCCACTC
>JABDLO010000017.1 GCA_013002995.1 Saprospiraceae bacterium
TGGTAAAAGGGAAAAACAATCCGGATGTGGAATATAATGTACCAACCATGATTGCTCCCGGTAAACGTACGTCAAGCATTGCCAAGTTGGACTGGGGAATAGCAACCATATATCTACCGTGGTATAATTATTTATACTATGGGGACTCATACATCATCAATGAATATTATAAGGAAATGAAAGGTCTCACAGATTACTACCTTTCCTTTAAAAACAGTGACGGAATCATTGATAATGGTATGGGAGATTGGTGTCCTCCGAGATGGGACAGGAGGAAAAACCCAAGTGCTATGGAGTGTGATCCTGTGGTTTCAGCCAATGCCTACTTCTATGATATCCTCGGTATTATGGAACGGTTTGCTGCTATGAATCAGGATCATTCATATGAAGAAACAATGAAGGGTGAGTTGGCAGCATTGTGTGATGCATTCAATACTGAATACTTAATATCTATACCGGGTACAGACCATAAATGGTATGGAAGCCAAACAGCCACTGTAATGGCCCTTCAATTTGAAATGGTACCGGAAGCAGATATACAATCAGTGTTAAATGGGTTAGAACACGATATAAATGTTGTGAAGGGAGGACATCACTCTACTGGGATACATGGCAATAGGTATATCTATACCGTACTTACTAAGTATGGAAGAGGAGGTCTGGCTCATGATATTCTTACTACTCCTGACTTTCCCAGCCAAACATATGTCATGAATTACGGATTTACAACGTGGCCTGAACGTCAATTTGAATGGGCTGAAGTAGATGCATTAACCAATTCACTTAATCACCCAATGCACAGTGGATTTGCAGCATATTTCTTTGAGTCGCTGGGAGGTATTAAACCAGTATACGAGGTTCCGGGATTTAAAGAGTTTACAGTAAATCCGAGGTTCCCAGATGACATCACGGAAACTACTGTAAATGTCCCTACACCATATGGTAAAATAAATTGCAGCTGGGAGGTGGAAAGAGATGATTTTTTAATGAATTTAGTCGTACCTTTCAACACCAGGGCAAGAGTTACATTAACACAAAGCGAACTGAAATCTCTGACTATAAATGGTGACTCCTGGAATGATTTTAAAAAAATGAATAGAGGTCAGACCATTGATGAATCAACAATAGTAATAGGTTCCGGTGATTATGCTCTTAAATATGAAAAGGAAAGGAATTAATTCACGTGAACTTCAATAGAGAAAAAATTAGATTATGGATCAAATAATTACCCTTGGTGAATTCATTATTCAAAAGCAAGGTGATTTCCCTTATGCCAAAGGTGAATTGAGTAGTTTGCTGAGTTCGATTCGATTAGCAGCGAAGGTATTAAACAGTCAAATCGGAAAGGCTGGATTGGTAGATCACATCCTGGGTGGGATTGGAACAGAGAATGTCCAGGGTGAAGAACAAAAGAAGCTGGATGTTTATGCCAATAATCTATTTATAAATTCTCTTAAGGCAAGACATGAGGTATGTGGAATTGCATCAGAGGAAGAAGATAAACTCATCATTTTTGAAAATGAAGGAGGATTAAATGGGAAGTACGTAGTCTTGATAGATCCTATTGATGGTTCTTCCAACATAGATGTTAATGTTTCTATCGGAACTGTATTTGCCATTTACCGTAGGGTTTCACCCATTGGAACACCAGCAGTGACAGAAGATTTCTTACAATCGGGTCGAAATCAGGTTGCAGCAGGATATGTGATTTTTGGTTCTTCTACGATGCTGGTTTTTACTTCGGGGAATGGAGTCAATGGATTTACTTATGATCCTTCAGTAGGAGTATTCTACCTGTCTCACCCTGATATGAAAATTCCAGAATCGGGTAATATTTATAGTATAAATGAAGGTAATTACGCTCACTTTTATCCCAATACAAAAGCGTATGTAGACTATTGTAAGTCAATAGATAAATCAACTGGAAGACCTTACTCCGGAAGATATATCGGTTCTATGATTGCAGATATTCACAGGACATTTTTAAAAGGTGGAATATATATGTATCCCAAATCCAAAGTTGCTGCCAATGGAAAATTGAGGTTGGCATATGAGTGTAACCCAATGGCCTTTTTGATGGAGCAGGCAGGGGGAAAAGCATCAGACGGACATCAGGATACGATGGACATTCAAATAACTGATGTTCACCAACGGACACCCTTCTTTGCAGGGTCAAAAAATATGGTGGATAAATTGAACGAGTTTCTAAAAGGATAGGAAATCACTTCATTGGTAACACAGGCTAAAAATGAAACCAATATTAATACTCACCTTTCTTGCCATTGCCATTATGTGGCAGTGTTCAACCATAAAGCACACAAATCTTAATACCCTTCACAATGGGAAATGGGAAGAATTGACAACAGTAGATGGCAGCGAACCTATCAAACGCCATGAAGCAGCTTTTGTGAAGGTAGGTGATAAGTTTTATTTGGTCGGAGGTCGCAGAATGAATCCAGTTTCCATATACCACACAAAATCCAATAAATGGACCACAGGTGCTGCCCCTCCAATAGAGTTGCACCATTTTCAACCTGTAGTTTATGGAAAAGATATTTATGTACTTGGAGCATTAACGGGTCGCTATCCCGGAGAAACTCCGGTGCCCAATATTTACATATATGAAACCGAAAACAATCTCTGGAAAAAGGGTCCTTCAATTCCTGTTGACCGATTGAGAGGAGGGGCGGGTGCTGTCTTAATGGATGAC
Source organism: Saprospiraceae bacterium (assembly GCA_013002995.1). Lineage (GTDB taxonomy): Bacteria > Bacteroidota > Bacteroidia > Chitinophagales > Saprospiraceae > JABDLO01. The sequence continues at coordinate 2,711 of JABDLO010000017.1, forward strand.
AAAATCTATATGTCTTGTGGTATTAAAGATGGTCATCGTGGAGACCATAAGAAATGGTTGGACGCCTATAATATTAAATCAGGAGAATGGGAAATACTTCCAGATGCCCCACGGCCCAGAGATCATTTTCAATCCATAATTGCTGACAACAAACTTTATAATATCGCCGGCAGAACTACGATCGCTGATGATAATCCATTTAAGAATACAATTGGGGAGGTTGATGTTTATGATTTTTCAACGCAGGAATGGAGTACCATTGAGGAACCAATTCCTACTCAAAGAGCTGGGAATTTTGCTCTATTGTTAGGTGATGAAATATTGGTGTTTGGAGGAGAATCATTTGTTCAGAAACCTGCACATCAGGAAGTGGAAGCACTCCATATCAATACACATACATGGAGTAACCTTCCACCCTTGCCTCAAGGAAGACATGGAACCGGTGCTGTTTTATTTAATAATAAGATATATACAGCTTCCGGATGTGGCAATCAAGGTGGTTCTCCGGAGTTATCTGATCTATGGGCTTTTACTTACTAAAAGATGAAGAATAATGACTTTCAGTTATTCATTATTGGAGAAATCAATAACAAGATAACTTCCTTTAAAATCCTGATTCCTTACTTCGATAATGGCTTTCCTGTTTTCAGCAGGAATTAATTCAATAGCGGCATAACCATTGGCCATCTGAATGATCTGGCTTCTGGTTGGAGTTCCATAGTTCTTCATCAATTCACCTGCACCATCACATGAGAAGTAGACCGGCTTTTCATAATTTAAAACCCTGCGACCATTAATATCTGACATCTTTGCTTCAATTAGATGGTTGCCATTGGGTAATACACGACTGCTCAATTGAATATGATCCGCTTTTTCAGCCTGGATGTAGTCGTAGTTGACACTCATCGTATCAGAGGTAATTATCTTCCCTTTCTGGTATCCATGTGCAATTAACTGATTGTTTCCTTGGATAAATGTGACATCCCAATTCAACCCACATGCAGGAAAATTTCCAGGTTCACGTTTTTTAATTCCGAGAGAATTCCCATTTAAAATAAACTCGACTTCATTACAATTACTGAAAATCGAAACATTACGAGCTTTACCTTCTGGACCACTTCGCTCTGTCCATGTATGTGACTCTATGTAAGTGAAAGGGTCTTTAGCCCAGTAACTTTTGAATACATAATATGCGTCTTTGGGTTTTCCAGCTCGATCCACCAATCCTTTTTGGTTTAAGTAAGGAATGGCATTTTCAGGTCGCAGAGGAGTCCCAAAATCTTTAAAAGCCCATTGAGCATTTCCTGCAAAATTTTCTTGCTGCTCTGAAACACCTAAGTACCAATCGAATAAATCAACAATATAATTCTCGGTCCAATCTCCGCTTTTTGCAATATTCTTAATATTTACCTGGTTGGAAACTTCAGCCCAATCATCTTCATTCATGGACCCATCACCCGTGATGGGGTTTTCTGTATGTCTCCCGACGTGACTGGATCCTCCGTATTCCATATGAAGAAACCTGGGATATTTTTTCTGGTTGCTGGTAAGTGTTTTTTCATAATTGGTATAAACTCCTGCATACCAGCCTGACCATATGGATGGAGAGAATACATCAACTATGTCTGCCCCGGCATAGTATTTTCTTATGGCAGTCATCCTGGATTTATCCATTTCGTGAGCGATAACATTTAATTCATTTAAGAATTGATTCATTCGCCCTTCATCATCACCATTTTCAAAATCGGGCAACCAATAGATTTCATTTCCTAATGACCAGAAGAAAATACTCGGGTGGTTATAATTTTGATGGATTTGTTCCTTTAACAACCTCTTGGTATTAGATTGCCATAACTCCTCACCCATGCCACCACGGCACCAAGGCAATTCATCCCATACGATGATCCCAAGTTCATCACATGCTTTGTAGATCTCAGGGTCCTGGGGGTAATGCCCAAGACGTAAAAAATTAGCTCCTATGTCTTTAATCATGGAGATGTCTTGTCGGTGTAACTCATTAGGCATAGCAGCACCATAACCTGCATGTTCTTCGTGCCTGTGTGTACCTCTCAATAAAAGCCTTTCACCATTTAAGTAAAAGGCTCCGTGATCTTCAAATCTGTACCAGCGATATCCAATTGTTACATCTACTTCATCAATGATTTTATTGTCTTCTATCAATTGAGTGGTAACAGTATAAAGGTGGGGGTGATCCGGTGCCCAAAGTTTTGGATTGGTTATCATGGGCAATTCAAAAGAACCATCAGGATTTAGTTCTGTAAATAAAATTGATTTTTCAACTACAACCTTGCCAGAACCACGTTCTGAAATTTTACTTTTTATAGAGTATGATTCATTTAAAGATCCGGAATCATTGAATAAAATTTTCAATCTTGTTTCTGCACTTGCTTCAGATACTTTTTGAATGGTAGCGGATACATTTTTCATGTAAGTCTCCGGTAAAATTTTCAACCATACATCTCTTGTAATGCCTCCGTAGATAAAGAAATCAGACTTTTGGGAAGGAATAACATGTGGGTTAAAACTGTTGTCAACACGAATGCTGATCTTGTTTTTTTTGCCTTTCAACACTTCATTGGTGATGTCAATTTCGAAGCCTACATATCCACCCACATGAGATCCGGCTAATTCTCCATTCACATAAATTTCAGAAGTGATATTTACTCCCTCAAAGTAAAGAACGTAGTTGGCATCTATAAAATCTTCGATGAATATTTCTTTCTGGTACCAACTGGCATCTCGACGATAACCTGGAAGCATATCAACTGCATCCCATTGATTCCATGTATGTGGTAAATCCAGGGATTGCCAATCATCCTTATTCTCCAATTCAGCAATGTCCGACAAATTATTTTCCAGGTACAACCAGTCCTGATTAATATTTTCTACTATCCGTTGTTTGAGTGGTTTTGGATTTGACAACAAGGATTGACAGCTTATCAATACCAATAAGCTGATTAATGAAAGGGTGGAAAATATTCTTCTTTTCATCTTTGAGTTCTGTTAAATGCATGGTCTAAATGACACATGGTTTATTGATTTATTTGAATTACTTTTTGCTCATTCGCGCTTTGATATATGGCTTCCTGGATTTCTAAATTCTTCAAATAAGCCACCCCACTACTTTCAAATGGTAGTTTCTTTATATAACAATCTATGAAGTGCTTTTGCAGATTATAAACACAATCCCCAGCAAAGTTTACATCATTATGGGTGTATTCAATTTCTGTCTCTACCTCTCCCAATCGTTGGATGGTTACCCTGCCATCATTGTATAATCGGATACTTCCGCCATTTCCATCTATTAACATTTCTCCAAAAGTATATCGGGCATTTGCACTTTTGGATTCATTAAATCTATTGGCGTCCCATATGGCGTTTGCTCCACTATTGAAATTGAATATTACCTGACCGGAATCTTCCCCTGTAATAACTGGATTGAGTTTCTTTAAATTTGCAAAAACGGAATCTACCTCTCCAGCTAAAAACCGAAATGTGTCTATAAAATGAATCCCGGTTTCATAAATCAATAAGCGAGGCATTGATCTGAAATAGGGTTGCCTATGGAGATAAGCATCTTCACCCCAACCATCACCCATGCGCATTCGGAAATAGATAGAATGGAGTTTTTCTCCAATGGCATTACTATCCAATAACGTTTTAATCTTTCTGTACCAAGGCTGCCACCTCCAATTCTCATGCACCATAAAACGGATGTCGTACTGATTGATTTTCTCAACGATCTCTTTGGCCATCTCAAAGGTGGGTGCTAAAGGTTTTTGACAGATGATATGGATTCCACGCTCTGCTGCTTTTAAGCAGAGATCTAAATGTGTTTCAGGTTGAGTTATAATATCAAGGACATCAATATTTTCCTGATTTAATAATTGATCTATGTCAGTATACGTATTAGGAACATGATAGGTTTGGGCGAGTTGGTCAGCCTTTTCTTTATTCAAGTCACATATGGCTATTAATTCTACTTCCTCTATGCGTTGCCAGGCCTCTACGTGGAAACGGGCAAAATATCCAGCCCCTATGCATGCTATTTTTAAACGTGATGCCATCAGATATTACGATTGATACAATTCAGATCTTCAAAAGCGGTTTTTAACCGACTCACCAGGCTTAATTCTCCTTCTCTCATCCACCTTCGCGGATCATAATATTTTTTATTTGGACTGTCAATTCCATCCGGATTTCCGATTTGACCTTGCAGGTAGTCGTGGTTTTTGTCAACATAGTTTTTAACACCTTCCCAATAAGCCCATTGCAAATCCGTATTGATATTCATTTTTATAACACCATAGTCTATGGATTCCTGAATTTCTGCTCTACTTGATCCTGATCCTCCATGAAATACAAAATTTACAGGAGAATCTTTAGTGTCATATTCCTTTTGAATTAATAACTGGGAGTTTTTAAGGATTTCCGGAGATAATACAATATTACCCGGACGATACACACCATGTACATTTCCAAAGGAAGCTGCAATCGTAAAACGGTCACTAACGGATGTTAATTCTTTGTACGCATAGGCTACCTCAGAGGGTTGAGTGTAAAGAAGGGCATTATCAATATTGGTGTTGTCCATCTCCTCTTCTTCTCCTCCTGTGGCTCCCAGTTCAATTTCCAAAGACATCCCTATTCGAGACATTCTCTCTAAATATTCCCTGGAAGTTGAAATATTTTCCTCCAATGGTTCCTGGGAAAGATCAAGCATGTGAGAACTAAACAATGGATATCCTCTTTCCTCGTAAAAACGTTCTCCTTCACTGAGTAATCCATCGATCCAGGGGAGCATAGGTTTTTGACAATGGTCTGTGTGTAAAATTACAGGTACGCCATAGGCTTTTGCTACTGTATGGATATGCAATGCAGCGGAAACTCCACCGAGTACTGCTGCTCTGACAGGTTGTTTTTCTAAAGCATCTCCTGCATAATAAATACATGCCCGATATCCAAATTGTACGATAACTGGAGAATTTACAATCCTGGCTGTTTCCAATACAGCATTCACAGAACTGGTCCCTATTACATTTACTGCAGGTAACGCAAAATTATTTGCATTAGCGTGGTTCAATAATTCTGTTACCTCTTCACCATATAATACTCCGGGTCTAAACTTCATGTCTTGTTTTATATCACATTAATAACTTAATCCTTTATCAGCTTTTATCCGCATCCACATCAGTATCGCCGCAATATTTAAGGCAGCAGCTACATAAAAGAAATAATTAACAGAACCTGTCCAGTCAGTTAAATATGGAAAGGCAAGTGCTGTTAAAAATGCTCCAATATTTCCTGCCATGTTCATAGTTCCGGAAACAGCACCGGCATTACTTTTTCCAATATCTACACACAATGCCCATGAAGGAGGTAGAGTCATATCCGCTCCGAAAATGGCTATGCTTAAAAAGAAAACCGCTCCCAATGGCGTCTCCATATATAAGCATCCAATCAATCCTATCGCAGCCAGAGCAAAACCTATAATTGCAGGAAGATTTCTGGATAGATTCCAATTGCCTTTTTTGAAGATACTGTCTACTAATCCACCAGCTACCCAATTGCCAATTGCTCCTGCAATAAATGGAGCGACGGCATACCATCCTGCTTCTAGAGATTCTAATTGATATTTATTTTTTAGATAGGGGAACAACCAGGTAAGGGCAAAAAAGAAAGTAAAATTACTGCAAAAATATTGTCCGATCACAGACCACATATTTCTAGATTGAAATAATTGTTGGCGACTGAGTGATGCCTTGGCACCAGTTTCTTGCTGTTGGCGGTTTTGTAAAATGTATTCTTTTTCTGAAGGACTTAATTTTGGATGTTCTTCAGGTGTGTCTCTAAAAAAAGTCCACCATATCAGGGCCCACACTATCCCTATTACTCCCAAAATGACAAATGTCATGCGCCATCCATAGGATTCAATAAGCCAGGCAACAAGTGGTAAAGCAAAAGCTGCCCCTAACCTGGATCCTGAAAAATTTATACCGGTAATGATACCTCTCTCCTGTAGCGGCATCCAGGAATAAATGGCTCTGGCCATTCCCGGGAAAGCACCAGCTTCACCAGCTCCAAATAAAAATCGAACTACTAACATCGACATAAAATTCCAGGCGACTCCCGTTGCGGCTGTTAATGCCGACCATAGGGTTACAATTGCTGTTAATACTTTCCTAGGACCATGCCGGTCAGCCATCATACCACTTGGAACCTGCATCAAAGCATACCCAAGTGCAAACGCTGATAAAACCCATCCCATAGCTTTATCGCTAAGGTTTAGATCCCCAGCGATGGGGTCTTTTGCAACAGAAATACACACCCGGTCTATATAAAGCAATAATGCAAGAAGGAACATACCTCCAGTTACCCAATGCCGACCTTTAATAATGGATGCCATAATCTGTTTTTTATTTCATTAATTTTTCAACTACCTCGGTAAGAGATTCATTCGTGCCGACATTACCCGGAAATATGATTTGATGACTCTTAGGAAACCTGGTCTCACCTCCCAGTTCCCATACAGGAACACCTTTAATGATTTGACCTCTGACTATTGCTCTTTTGATTCCCAATCCTTTGGTGGCAATATCGCTGGAAGTGATTCCACCTTTTGTCAATAAATATGCTGGACAGACGTCAAGGTGAGAAATGATCTGAGTGATAAAGTTGGAGACTGTTTTTCCAATTTCCTGGTTTTTATCATCTGATTCAGCACTTACCAATTTGCGACTGGTATATACTACAACTGTCTGTCCTGATCGAATAAAACCGTTAATCTGATTTACATACTCCTGATATAAAGATTCTTGATTTTGAACTCCCAATATTTGGTCAACTTGTATTTCAATGTTTTGAATGTCTTCCCGATGTGATAATAAGTGATATAGCTGCGATGAAGAAGTAGGAACATAAGAACCAACAATAATTAGCCCTCCATTCTCACTGTTATCTCTTATGGTCTTACCAGAAAGCAATGGTTTCTTTTCTAAGCCTGCTATTGCTGATACAAAAGAGGCTGCAGTCCTAAACAGAGGCTGAATTTCAGTCTTCATCAATGCCAATGAGAAAAAGTGCAAATCCTGATAGTCAGCAGCATTAACAACACACAAAGTTCCATCTTTGAAGTGATTTAATTTTTCAATTAATGCATCCTCTGAGGCTGTTCTCAATTCTTCAATGGATATTGTGGCCACATTTTCAATAGCGATCTTTCCATCATTCTTTTCAACTACCCAATGCCTCAACTCAGAATTTTTAAATCCAAAAACTTTGTCCTCAGCAAATGGTGTCTGTGCGGCAGGAATTAATTCATCATCATTCAGGACATAGTGGATGTTGTCAATGGTATACCTTCCTCCTTCAAAAAAAGCCGGAATAATAAAATGAACACCATTCTTCCACTCAAGTCCTTCTTCTAAAGCAATGAATTCTGCCGGATAGTGACCTCTAAGTGTGCTGTCGCTTCTACTTATCACCCAATACCGAGTTCCTGTTTTCTTCGCTGCCCTTTGGATATTTTTTCCGATCGTAGAAGCTTGCTCTTTTGCTTCTTTCTCTGTGAGACTCCTGGAATTGGTCAGAATGAAAAATAATGGACTTTCATTTTGAAATTCACTGATGATGGTATCCGTATCCCATTGAGTTAATACAGGAACATCAGACACCGTTTGAGTCCCGGTGGGGTCGTCATCCAACACAATAATTGCATCTACTTTTTCTTTCCCGACCTCCTGGATACTTGATAAGAAGTGTGACTCACTCAACTTAGGTAAGGCAGCAAATATTTCATCCTTCTTTATTCTCTCAGCTTGCATTGTTCTATGACTTTTCTTCAAAAGCAACTACTCTTGCAGGTGCTCCATCTCCACCTTTAATTTTCAAAGGCATTGCAATTAAGAAGACCTTGTTTTTCTGAATAGAGCCCAGGTTGATTAAGCCCTCTATGATGATGACATTTCCTTTAAGTAAAATATGGTGGATGATGGTGACTTCATCCAGATTGTTTACATCCGCAACAGAGGGAGGCTCGACGCCAAGCATTTTCACCTCTTTGGCCACGCACCATTCTGCCAGTGGCTGGCTAATCCTGGGCAATTCATTTCTGTATTTATCAAGACCCAAAAATTGACTCCAATCGGTCCTGATCAATAGGCTATCTGCAGCTCTAAATTGAGCAGCAATTTCGCCCAGGTCATCTACTGTCAATAGTTGATTAGGTTGATGTATCGGTATTTCAACCAACCACGCCGGCCCCATCAATTCAGAAGGTTGGAAAAGATCAATTGTTGCTTCACCTACCCCAAAGTGTATGGGGGCATCCATATGTGTACCCTCATGTGAGTACAGGTGCAAGGTTCGGGCATTCCATCCATCCCTGGCAATGGTTTTGGCAACGTCATAATCATACCCATTCATCCATTTATCATAAGGAATTGTCAAATCCCATATTTGGTATTTAGTTAGATCAAGCATGATGAGTCTGTTGACTGATGGATTTTAAAATCTATTAAACAGAAATGGTACTTTCAATGGCCTCTAATACTGCATTTGTAACTTCACCTGTGCTTGACTTTCCTCCTAAATCAACTGTTACAATGCCTTGTTGTGTAACCTGACCAACAGCTCTCATTATATCATCGGCTGCTTCTTTTTCACCTATATGTTCCAGCATTTGAGCAGCAGACCAGAATTGTCCAACTGGGTTGGCCAATCCTTTTCCTGCAATATCAGGAGCAGAACCATGGATGGGTTCAAACATACTTGGAAATTCCTTCTCCGGGTTGATGTTCCCGCTTCCTCCTAGTCCCAGGCTTCCTATAATGGCTCCTCCCAGGTCACTCAGAATATCACCAATCATGTTGGTCGTCAATATCACATCAAAATATTCAGGATGGAGTACAAAATTGGCAGAGGCTGCATCCACATACATCTGTCTGTATTTTACATCAGGATATTGTTGTGCAACTTCTCCAATTACTCTATCCCAGTAAGCCAGGGTATATATAAGTGTATTGGACTTAGTTACATTGGTGAGGTTTTTATTTCTTTTTTGTGCGAGTTGGAAGGCATAGTGGGCAACTCTTTCTATTCCTTTTCTAGTGAAAATGGAAGTGTCTGTAGCCATTCCTTCAGGACGTTCAGGGTAGAGTTGTTTCCCGTTTTGGACAAATTCACCTTCATTGTTTTCTCTTATAATGACAAAATCAATGTCTTCTTCTGTTTTACTACCTAATGGACTCTTAATGCCTGGCCATAGTTTGACGGGACGATAGTTGACGTATTGATTGAAACCGGTCCTTACTTTATTGGTAAAGTCCTTAAATGGAAGTCGGTCATCGACATCTGGTAATCCAACTGCCCCAAAGAATATGGCATCAAAATCTTTTAATTGTTCCAGGCCATCATCAGGCATGAATTGCCCAGTTTCTTTGTAGTACCCTGCTCCATATGGGAAATCCTGGGTTTCTAACTTGAAGTTATATTTTTTGGCAGCAGCATTTACTATTTTCATTCCTGCCGGGACAATTTCGTGTCCGATTCCATCTCCATTAATTACGGCTATTTTGTAGGTCTTCATTTTTAAACTTTGATGTATGAATTTGTATGTTATACCTATT
>JABDLO010000022.1 GCA_013002995.1 Saprospiraceae bacterium
CTCTGCGGTAAAAGAAATTTCACCACCTTGAGTAGTTATAAAAATCTGAATTCTAATCTGTCGATAAATTTCCAGGATAAACTACCTTTATCCAAAACGTTTTAATATGGCAAAATCCGTCAATTGGGGCATCCTAGGGTGTGGTAAAATAGCTCATAAATTTGCTCAGGATCTGATGAAAGTCCCTGACACCCAATTAGTAGCTGTCGCTTCGAGATCCAAAGAAAAGGCAAAAGATTTCGGCCGTCAATATGGTGTAAGCAATTGTTATGGAAGTTATGAAGCATTGGTAAATGACCCGACTGTAAATGCATGTTATATCGCAACCGTTCATCCTTTCCATAAAGAGATAACTATGCTTTGCCTCAATCATAGAAAAGCGGTCCTATGTGAGAAACCCATGGGTATGGATCAGGAAGAGGTCAAAGCTATGATTCAGAGGGCTAAAGAAAAGGATGTTTTTCTTATGGAAGGCATATGGACCCGGTTTATTCCAGCTGTTGGAAAAATGTTAGGACTAATACAGTCAGAAACTTTAGGTGATGTCAGATCTGTACATGCCGACTTTGGATTCCTTGGAGATCAGGATAGAAGTAACCGCCTTTTCAACAAGTCACTCGGAGGAGGAGCTTTACTGGATATTGGAATTTACCCCTTGTATTTGAGCCTATTGGTATTAGGGTATCCTGAAGATGTTGAAGCCGCTGCACAGATGACAGAAACAGGTGTAGATGAAAGCTGTGGTATGATCCTCAGGCACCGAAATGGAGCAGTTTCATCTCTACATTGCACCTTTATGACTGACACCCAAATTGAAGGATGGATACATGGATCTAAGGGTTCGATCAAACTTCATAGCAGATTTCATCACCCTAACAAAGTTTCCATTTACAGAGGAGGTGAAATCGAACAAACTTATAATATACCCTACATAGGTAATGGGTATTATCACGAAATACTCCACGTAAATGAGTGCATAAGGCTTGGACTAAAAGAAAGCCCAAAAGTGATGTTGAACGATTCCTTAAACCTTGTAAAAATGTTGGATGAGGTAAGAGAGAAGATAGGATTGGTTTATGAATAGAATCTCATTCACACCTTGTAGCCATGCTAGATTATAAGAATGGTGTAATTAATAACCCATTGCGATCTCAGCGATTCTTTTGCGTAACATTGCGATACACCCTCACCTCAAGGTATTATTAGCCATTACTTCACTAAATATATCTCATCCTGTCGGCCATCAGGGTAATAAAATCCATCCTTAGTGAATATTCCATCCTCTTCCAGCATGATACGAATGATTTTTCCCCATTCTTCAATCTCTGAAGATGCATTCAACTCGATGGAATATGCCGTATTATAATACATTTTATAGTCTCCTTTACCCGGTACTCCATCTTGTTGATCCCACATGCCAATCGTCGGGCCTGCAGCATGTCCATGAAATCCAATAGGGTGCGTATATATGGAGGCAACGATACCTTCCTTTTCAGCTTGAGTCAAGGCATCACTTAAGATCTCATTTCCTGATTTCTTGATATCAAAGCTTTCTGTAAGAATATCCTGCAATCTATTGCCCCTTTCAAAAGCAACTGACAGGTAGTCTGGTACTGTAGTCTCACCATCTCTGGGTACATAAAAGTGTTGTTGCTGGTCTGTATTCAACCTCAAATATGTGATTCCAAAATCAACGTGTAATAAATCTCCTTTTTCGATGATCTGAATGCCAGGTCTGGTTGAGAATGACCGCAATTTGTTGGCATCATCTCCCCTCTGCAATGAGACTGTAGGATGAAACCATGTCTTCAAACCCAGTTCTACAACTCTTTGCCTCAACCACCAGACTACGTCATCTGTACTGGTCACACCCGGTGTAATCACCTCACTCGAAAAAGCTTCTTTTAATATATTGTGCCCTATCCTGGTCAATAATGGATATATTTCCATTTCTACCTCAGAGCGTGTTTCCAACCATGCAATGGCAATATCTTCACCTGAGATGACACGATCTTTATACTTAGGAGATAACTTTTCCATAAAGGCCTTGTATTCAGTCTGTACCAGCCCATCTGCCAGGCCAAAATCTTCAGAAATATTGATTGCGATATTAGAAGGGTCTCTGCTTTCAATGTAGGAGACAAGTGCTTCCCACTGATCTGGATGTACATCGATATTCCACTCCCCTTTCAGTAGTGATCCCACGCTATATCTTGCAATTGCTATCTTTTCCAGTGGACTCCCATCTTTAGGCCGATTGAATACCATCATGGTCCTCCTCCTGGCTGATAACCAACTACTGGGTAGCATGGTCTTCATCACCGGATCTTCATTGTATTCTCTTGATATAAGGATCCACATGTCTACTCCTTCCCTTTCCATCAATTGTGGCAGTAAAGAATCAATGCGATATTCCAGCATTTTATCAACCCATTCCGCTCTTTCTCTGACCGGCATGATCCATGAAGGATCTACTTGAGCATTTGCATGCAAATGCATTATAACAAATAATATTATGGCAAAAAATCTCATCTCCAGTGATTTAAAATCGAAATATAAGTCGCCATAAATGAAAAGCTGGTCTATCCGATTAAATTTTTGCTTAATATTGCGGGAGAATGGACGATCAGATCATATATGGACGCAACCCTGTCAATGAAGCACTTAAACAAGGTGCTGACATTGCTAAAGTATACATGAATCGCGAGCTGACTGGTGAATACGAAATTACCATCCGCAAGTGGTGCAAAGAACACAACATACCACTTTCCAAAGTTCCGGTCTTTAAGCTGGATCAAATGAGCAAGCGCCAAATTCATCAGGGAATTGTCGCCCTGGTAGCAGCCATTTCAATTAAAAATATAGAGGATATCTTTAAGGAAGAACCTAAAGATGATGATATGGTTGTCATCCTGGATGGTGTTTCAGATATCAGAAATTTAGGAGCTATTGCCAGGTCAGCCCTCGCATTTGGTTGTAAAGCCATCGTCATGTCTACCAAAGGAAGCGCCTCGCTGAATATGGATGCTGTTAAGTCTTCCTCAGGTGCTCTTCTTAAAATTCCCGTATGCCGGGAAAAGAATGTAATGATAGCCATCGAGAAACTTCAGCAGATCGGTTATAC
>JABDLO010000037.1 GCA_013002995.1 Saprospiraceae bacterium
ACCCATAGAATATATAGATGAAAATACAGTGAAGGGGTATATTACCGATATAGACACTTTGTTCATCATGGATAAAGGACACGTGGCAAAGTTGTATAAAGGGCACCTGTTCCTTTCTAAGATGATCCATAAAGATGAATGGGCTGTATCAATGCTTAGTCATGATTCTGAAGGAAATATTCTTTACAGAACCATCACGGAAGATTCTAGTTTCAAAAGTATACGACGGATTACTCCGATGGAAGATATCACTAAACCCACTGACAGGAAGCGCAGATTTAAAATCACACCTGATGAGAGGGCTTTTGACTTACTAATTAGAGATAAGAATATTTTTATTGATTGTGAATACCTCATGAGGGTAAATCTAGAGGTAGAACAGACTGAATCATTCTGAAGAGTTTAAAGCCGTTAGTATAGAGTACAAAGCTTTCTTAAATTGTGGAGACTGGTCATTTAATGGTTCTTTAAATGCATGAAAAGCACTGAATAGTGCACTATCTGTAAATGCATAAAGTTGATCTTTAAAATCTGCCGGATCGGTATCAAATGTGCAGTAGGCTGCGATTTTTTTATCCTTTAAATCAATTGAAGAGATAATATCCCTTACAGGTGAAGGAATCCTACCTACCCATATGGGAGAACCAATGATTATTGAATCGACATCATCAATCACACTGACATCACATTCATATTTTATGGGCCGATTCATAATAGTACGAGCACCATATTTAACAATTTGCCTCCATTTAAATCTCGGAATCTTATCCAGGATTTTGATGGGAATGAGTTTGATCGATGGATCCAATTCCTTCAATCTGAGAGCGATGTGCTCTGTATTCCCTGAAAGGGTTAAATAAATGATTCCTATACTTCTCATACCTCGGTTACAACATAAGAAGTGATTTAATAACTATCTTAATACTTACAGACAACTCACCCGTCTACGAGCCGTCGCCATCCGCGTGCCGCCATAGCTGGCTCCAGCGGAGGCGCAAGGCTATGGCCGTCGGTGACCGAAGTCTCGTACGGAGGGCAGGCACATACGAAACATAAAAAGAGCTTGCGCCACCGCTAAGCTGAAGGCGGCACGCGGTTGTCTTAGCTTCCAAGCCTGCCTGTTCCGAAGTGGCACACGCAGGCAGGCAGTTATCTTCTGAAATCAACATAGTTATTAGATCACTTCTAAAATAAAGGTGAAGAATTGTATCTATTTCATGATAGCCCTCATAAATAAATATGACTCATGTCATACAATACACCATATTTAATAACTTAGCTTTGAAAGAAACGGTTCCAGATGAATATTCTCGTACTTACAGATTTTTCACAGCCATCAGAAGCAGGAGTTTCACTTGCTATGGATATGATGAAAACCCACGGTGCTTCTGTTACTATATTTCATTGCCTTACAGAAGAAACCTTTGTTGATTTTCAACTGGGACCAAAACACAAATTAAAGCTTGCTGATACATCTGATCCCGATGCACCAGACTGGTTAAAGAAGTGGAATGATATAGCTAAAGAATTAGGGCAAAATATGAGATTTCTTATATCCGGAGGAAGCCTTGTTAAAAGTGTAAATTCTTATTGCAATCGACAGAAAGTAGACCTGATCATTATGGGCTCCTCAGGAAAAAGTAAAGCAAAAACGTGGGGTTCTAATACACAAGACATGGTTACCCACATTCATCATCCTTTATTGATCGTAAAGTCAAAGCCCATTTCATCCATATTCAATAAAGTGATATTTGCTTCTTCCTTCACTGAAAAAGACAAAAAGTCATTTCTGATATTCAAAGACTTAATACCGCTACCCGATGATGCAGAAATACACTTGTTATGTATCGATAAAGAGAGCTTTTTTTCACAACCGACTCCTTTAATTCAGGAGGTGATGAATGACTTCGCCCATTTAAGCAGACCCTATTCTACTAAAAAACATTTTTATCAAGACTATAATGTAAAATCAGGGATCAGAAATTTCTCCAAGGAATTATCACCTGACATGATAGTCATGTCCAATAGTATGAAGAAAAAAATCAAGCATCTAATATTTGGCAATGACGCAGTTAATATAGCTTATGACTCTGAATACCCCGTGTTAATTATTAATCATCCCTGATATTCTGATCATTCTTCCTTCAATATCAATAATGGAATATTAATTGCATTGGCGATCTCTACAGTATGGCTTTTATGGAAAAGCTCTTCCCAAAGATTCTTTGGCTCTCGAATCATCACCAGTAAGTCAATTCGATATTGTTCAAGAAATGATAGAATGGCCGGACTGAACTTACCCTTTTCCAATCGATGGAAACTCATCTGGACATCTCCTGGTTTTTCATTGAAGTATGTTAAAAATGAAGATATTTTCTTTTCTTCAATATAGGGATCCTCAATCTGATGGAGCCATCTAACTATAGGTTTATATGGCTCAATAAAATGCAGTGACTTCCACAATAAGTAAGGATCACTGTCTTTCAAGGCAGATGCAAAGGCAACCTGAGAGATGCCATTAAACTCAATACCGGGAGGGATAAGCAGAATGTTGCACATATCACTCCTGATGATCTTAGATGAAGCGGTCCCAAGCCATTTCTCTATTCTTGATTTATTATCTCCGCGCGTACCCAGTACTATTAAATCATGATGGAATTCTTCATAGCATTCTCTGGTTTTGGAAATGATTGGACCGATTTTTACATACCCTCTCATAAGCATTTTGGCTTCAGGGACTTGTTCTTGTCCTGCATTTATAAATGTCTGCATTACTTCGGTTGCTACTTCTTGCCTTGTAATCGCTGATCTTCCTGCGAGTAGCGGTGTATCTGCAGCTTCAATTTCAGGCCTTACAACATGAAGTATATCGACTTCACAATCTATTCCTGAAGCAAGCTTCAGGAAATTTTCAAATGCTCGAACCGAGTTTTCTGAAAAATCAGTCAGAAATAAAATATTTCTAGTCATCTATGGTTACGCTTCTTTCTATTGTTTTATTTTTAACAATTACATTTTCAGATAAGTGTTTCATTAAATCCTTAGCAGTTAGTACTCCCACAACTTTATAATTATCTACTACCGGGCAAGCATGAAATTCTCCCCTCAATAATACATCAGCAGCTTGTTGTATGGTATCTTCAGGAGATAATTCAGCTATGTCAAGCGTCATCATCTCTTCTGCCAATAATGAGTTCAGCATTTTTTCTGAATAAGTTTTACCTGTGGTATTAACTGAAAGCTTCAATAGATTTCTATATACATCATGTTTAGAGACGATACCAGCAATCATATCACCCCAACCCAATACTGGCAAGTGATTGATATTGTGCTCTTCCATAACTTCAATAATTTCCCGCAACGGAGTCTTGACATTAACCGTTACTACAGGTTTCATTTCAAGCTTTTTAATTTTAGTGTCCATCATGATTTAAGGATTTTAGGTCATTGTAATATTTCTTCCTGGTCTTGGGATGAAACAGAAGTCAACATTTGTAAATAATTGATGTAGTGATCTCTCAGCACATCAGCATTACTACACAAGTCATAGGTGGTGGCATCACCTTGTTCAATAGAATTAATAAATTCACGCATTGCCTGTCTGAGCATATCAAAAAGCCGGATCTGTGCGTCAACCTTTTCATCATTGTACCGCAACAATTCAATAGATGGTTTCCGGTCTTCCAGTATGTCCCACGACTCTTTTAGAGCATCTGCCTGGGCTTCAAACTCATTCCAACCATATAAATCCATCATAACATCTCTTGCTGTTTCAGTTGTAAGGATGAGATGGTTGCCATAAACCATAAGTCCATCCAAATGCTCATCTCTGGCTGTAGCATCTACTGGAATGTTCAGAACGGTTTCTTTTAGTTTTTGAAGGTAGGTGAATTCATTATCCTCAGCTTTTGAGTTCTGAAGTGTAGTAATTAATTTATTAAATTCTTGTAATGATCCCTCTTCTAGAGTGACCTTATCCTTATATAACTCTGATACCTCATCACTTAATAAGGTAATCATATCATGATCTTGACTTAAAATAGCTAATTCTAGCTTCAACACCCTTAATTCCAATCTGAATGGCACATCAGATGGTTCAGGCTGACAAGCAACCACAACAACCAATAATAATATCCAGATCTTTTTTATCATCTTCATTTATACATATCCCCTATATCAAATATGTTGCATTCTTTCTATTATCAGCATGACTGAAATCATTCACCTTACTGATTGATGTCTAAAAAAAACACCGGATAAGTGAGTACTTACCCGGCATTCCAATCAAAGTTCCGAGACTTTTCTAAGCGGCTTTATCATTTGTTCACATCAATGAGTACTTGCTTCTAGCATTGGAACACATGCCTCATTGATTAGATACCTGCTACTAATCCTTAGAAGATCAAGCAGGTACAGTGGAATTCAACCACCTGTCTCAATTTCTTCTAATTGAGGAAGACAACTGATCTTCGACAATTCAATGTTGATCATTTCAAATAGAAAAAACAATGACCAGGGTCAATATTTAAATTGACCTTAATCAATTGCTCATCGTTACATATTTAATTCAATTTTTAATCATCATCTGGGCATATCAGCACAGGAAGATGAAAATCATGGGCGGATTTTATAGAAATTGATTTTTTAAATAATCGCTCAAAAAATCCTACCCTTTTATGTTGAAGCACCAGCATGTCTGCTTTGTGATTCAAGCAATAATCAATTAATGAATTAGAAGGGTCTGTCCCTTTAATTCTCTTTACCTCAAATGAATATGGAGAATTATCACTCAACATTTCATCAACAATTTCATCAACCACTTCCTCTAATTCATCCCTATCACCATTTTTACTTACATGAACAAAATCAATATTGGCGTTAAACGTTGCATTGTACTCTTTAATAAACTCTACTGCATCATCAATACCATCCTCATCATTATATCCAAAAACTATTTTCTCAAGAGGCTGATACAAAGTATTCTCGTGAATGGTGAGGATCGGACAGGTTGACAACTGAATAACTGTAGCGGAAGTAGTCCCAATTATTTTATCAAATATTCCATGTTTGTCCCTTGTACCCATTACCATAAGATATATATCCTGATCTTTACAGAAGTTGGCTATGGTAAAGCCGGGAATTCCATAACGGACCATATATTGAATAGGCACATTTTTAATCATCACCCCTACTTCATGAGGGTATTCTACTGCAAAATATCTCAAGCGTGCCAGGACAGCATTCTCTATCTCTCTCACAGGTTGATATCCAAGTGCATGGTTTGTCCCAAAGCTGCCATTAATGACATTAAGAAGGATCAATTCAGCCCCCGAAGCGTGAGCCAATTGACTTGCATAATGATATGCTGAAAAGGAATTGGGAGAGAAATCAATAGGCACACATATGGTCTTGGTACGCATCTTAATAAGATTTTATTTTACTGCCATTGGCTGTGAATAAGCTGCAATCAATAAATCATAGGTTGTTATCAACCCTATTAATTTATGATCTTCGTCAACCACAGGAATGGCATGGAAATAGTTTTCCTTAAATATATCATAGCACTTCTCAACTGTATCATCAGCACCTACAGTCACCACATTTTCTTCCATAAGATCAATCGCAAGATTACTCTTTAACAAGAAAGCATTTTTCCTTTTGCTAGATGTAAGATCATACTTTGTGCCCCAGTCCATTAACAATAATAAATCTGTCTTACTTATAATCCCTTCCAATCGATTTTCATCGTCGACTACAGGCAAATGGTGAATGGAATTGGTATCAAAAATGGTCTTAGCCTCCTCCAGCTGTGAATTTGTAAGCACCGTTATCACATCAGTGGTCATATATTCCTTGACAGGTCTTTTTAAAATTTCTAAGGTGTTCATATATGTATCATTTGAGTTTATTAATCATTTTTAATATATCATATGGAGTTACAATCCCTAATATTTCGTAGCCGTCAACGATCGGCAAGCAGTGAATCCGATTTTCAAGAAATATTTCAATGGCTTCTCCGACCTTATTTTCTGAGGTCATTGCATAAATTTCTTTGTTCATATATTGGTCCACTGTTTCAGACTTCATCATCTTATCCTGGACAAAGCGATCATAACTGTTTTTAGCAATATGGCTCATTAAGTTAAAATCAGTCTTACTAAGTATACCTACTAATTCACCACTTACAACTACTGGAATATGATGAATTGCAAAATCTTCAAAAATCTCTTTAACCCTGGACATCTTATCCTTGGGATGAAGTGTAATGAGTCGCGTACTCATTACTTCCTTGATAGACATTGACAATAACATAAATTCAATTATTCACCTTAAAATAGTCTCCTAGACAGCAATTATTACATGACTGATATCATTTACCTAAATGATATCTGTTCAAGAACCGCATTCAATCAAAATTAAATGTGCTAATTGGGTTAATATTAGATTTTAAGATATCGATAACATATGAACAGCAATATCTTATTTCAGAAATTGTTTATATTAGCAAAGTAACCTAACCCAGTACCATATGAAAGAAATCATTGAAATTCTTGAGGTAAAATCCTTCGGCTTTATTGTAAAAAATCACACACGTAAGATCAAGCAGGTCTTACCACGAGACTATGTAAAAAAAAGGATTTCCTGGGGCCTTTACGAAATCATAAATGGAGGCAAGTTTCAACTTACATAGAAAAGTGTGAAGCTTTTTACTAAAAGCCAAAAATAAAGGACGATTTTATATCATTTAAAATCGTCCTTTTTCTTTACAACAACCCAATTAATTGTCGATACTATCTTTATTCACATAGTCCAATAATTCTCTTATTTCAGATCTTAAGAGATCCCTAGAGGCAAGTGTCTTCTCGGTAATTTTATCAGCTTCCTTTTTACCGTAAATTTTAATCATATTATTATTTCCTTCATCCTGCATGATATCAATAAAACGGTCAAAGTAATCTATTGTCGCCCAATGATATGCTCGTTCTGTACCGCCAGGTATACGCATGCTGAACAATCCCCAGCCATGCTGCCTATTGGAATTCATACGTCTTTCATGCATCGGTTTCCAATACCTGGTTTCAATTTCGGCGTATTCATCTTCTGAAACCCCTGGCTTCAAGCTCATCGCATTAAATACCTGAAATCTATGCATTTCGGGGCTATTTTCTTTCATCATTAAGTCAACTGATGTCCAGACCTCTTCATAAACCAGGTCTCTGATCTCTGGAGTTTTAAGGGCAAAAGCTATTTCCTCAGCAGTTAAAAGACTGGTATAATCTACGCCATAAGATTCAAAATGTCCTGATAACTTTTCTGCTGTCTTATATTCCAGAATGGTTACAAAATTATATTCTGTTTTAGTCCCCGCAGGTGAAATGACACGATATAGAGACCACGCATCCAATACACCGGCCTCGATCCTTGCCGTTTGCATTTTTTTCCATACCTCTGTCTCCAACTGTAGGTATTCATTTTCCATAGATGGGTGAACCTTCAAATATTGAACGATGTAGAATGATTGTGTAGATTGAGTATTACCTATGGTAGCTAAAAACAAGGCAAATAAAAGGATCGGAAATCGAATCGCTTTACAGTTCAAAATATTAATGTTCTTCATAAGACAAATTGATTAATGTGAAAAAATAGCCCCTTAACCCGCCTATC
>JABDLO010000066.1 GCA_013002995.1 Saprospiraceae bacterium
GTCCACATGATCTATTACTGTTGGCGGTTTAGTCCACTTGGCTCCTTTAGGTTTATTTTGAATCCCGGTCAATTTTAATGATGGCTCAATTTATGTGTGCAATGTGAAGGCTATATACTTTCCATCCGGAGACCATTCCATAGATCCCGGACTTTTATCCAATTTGGTAATTTGGGTAGGCTCACCTTCTACACCCAGATATTTGATAAAAATCTGTGAACCTTCTGGTTCACCCTCTTTCGTAAATGCGATTCTTGTACCGTCAGGCGACCAGTGCCCATTGGAGCCATTGAGAAAGAACCTATTGAGTGTTCCATCTGCATTGACTATCCATTGATCTGTCTCCCTTTTATCATCTTTTAAGTTAATCCAGGTTCTTGAGTATAATATCTGGGTGCCATCAGGAGATATTTGAGGAGAGGATGTCCATTCATAATCACCATAATGCTCTAATGACAGGCGTTCTTTTTCTTGGGTGAAAGCTAGGAAAACGATTGAGCTTAGGACTAAAGAGAGTAAGAGCTTTTTCATAGATTCAAATTTTTAAAAGCGTTGAAAATATCTTTGTACAAGATACAAAAAGTGGTTGGATCAGAACAATGGTCAATCCAGTTTTAGGAACCTCCAATAACATAAAGACTGAGTAGGACAGATTAGAGAAAGGGTGATGACGAAGCTTTCTTTATTTCATTTCGCTAGCTTGTCAACCTGCCTCTGTAATTCAAGTATTCATGTACTACCGCCTCAACGTACTGTCCTGAGCGGGTGGGCCCGCCCGAACGACCGTTCAGTCGGGCGGGCTTTCGAACCATTTATTTCGACCTTAAGATCGTTTTGTATCTTTACTGATGATACTCATTTCACTTTGTTTCATTCATATGTCAGTACCTTGTAAGTCATGCTCACATTTCTCAGGAAAATAAGGAAGTCATTGATTGTCGCTGGAAGTACCAAGAAATATATTCTATATGCTATAGGTGAAATTGCATTGGTGGTGATTGGGATATTGATTGCCTTGCAAATCAATAATTGGAATGAAAACAATAAAATGAAAGCTAAGGAAATCGAAATGCTTCGTGATTTTAGAGCAAGCCTGGAGGTGGATTTATTAAACCTCAATCGAGCTATAAAACATGGAAAACGGGCTAAAACCTCTATGGAAATAATATTGGCTCATTTTGAGGCTGACTTACCTTATGCAGACTCCTTGAAATTTCATTTTTCAAATACCAACAATACTTGGACGGCTAAAGTCAATGCTAGCGTATTCGAGTCATTAAAATCAGAAGGCTTGACCCTTATCTCTAACAAGGAATTAAGGCAAGAACTGGTAAGACTTTATGACGAATTAATAATAAGTCAACGAGAATCAAGTAATCGATATAGAGATTTGATAGATGAGGGTTCAGCAAATATTCTGATAACAAGGTTTGACGAGCTTTGGAAAGACAATCATGAGCGTTGGGTTGAAGAAAATGACTTTGCCGATATAAATTACTCTACCGATGGATTGGTGGGTGAAATGACACCTGTTGATTATGAAAAACTAAAAACGGACCAAGAGTATCTTTACTATTTAAAAAGCCTGAAAAACAGGCGATTTTGGTTTGTTGAAATAGAAAACAAAAGTACCCAAAAAGCAATCATTGGTATACTTAAAAATATTGAACACGAGTTGGATAAAATAAAAATGTGAAAGGCTAACTACGTATGCTAAGTAAAGCATGGAGGTAAATAGCCAATGCGCTTCAAACACTCCCTAATACATCAATTACGTTATATTAGACCTTCGAGATTATTGGTTTGGCCAACAAAATATCGGTTGAGTTTTTTAGAGTAAAGTATATAACTGTGTTGGTCATAATTGTTGTAGTGACGAAAAATTCTTCTCTACGATACGAAATTTCGTTAGCATCTATAGTGGATTAAAATAAATAGTGGTTGTAGTAGAGTATCATTGATTATTAAAAGGAAGGACTAATGCTCACTCAGCCTTAGCAAGGTTTCGGTGGGTTAAACAAATCCTGACGAACACAAAGTGTGAATTCGGGAGTTCGTTTAAGATTTCAAAGAATTAAATAACTCAGCATCATAAATGCCATCATGATATTTCTTCATGAAGTGGATTTTCCTTTGTTGGGACAGGTTTTTGATTTTCTTTTCTAATGCTTCTGCGTCAGATCTTGATCCTATATAAGTTGACCATAAAAGTTGCCAAGGTCTTCCGTGGGAAGTGAATCCATCTTTAGCATTATTGTGATATTGAAGTCTTTTAATTGGATTGGTAGAGATTCCGGTATAGAATATGTTTCTGGATGTAGAGTAGATTATGTAGACGTAGAAATTCATAAGAGGGAGAAATTTGCTCAGACGATGCTAATTTTCGTTCCACTCAATTATCATGTCTGAGCTACTGACGATACTGACGAAAATTTCTTCACGTTGTTACAAAATTTTATCAGCATCTATATTGGATTAAAATAAATAGTGGTTGAAGTAGGGTCTCCGTGGTTTTTCTTATGGGGAGGTCCTATGCTGACAAATCCCGACGAACACAAAGTGTGAAGTCGGGATTTCGTCAGTAGGGTGGAAGACCGGATTTGAACCGGCGGCCTCCGGAACCACAATCCGGCGCTCTAACCAACTGAGCTACAACCACCATAAATAACCTTCTTACTTGAAGGGGATGCAAAAATATTACTTGCTGTCAAATAATCAAACATTCAAGTGAAAAATCTGTATTCATTTTAGTTTTGTTACAGATTGTAATTTTCATTTCGATAAAAGGACAGGTTAATGAATAATTTAATTTGATTACATGTCTTCACTCCGACAAAGCAATGCTACTCCAATGTTTAATTGTAAAAGGCAAAATTAATAATCTTTCCCATCCTCTTTTTTTTAACTTACTTTTGTGGCACTTAACAAAATCAATAATTATATGAACAACAGATTCACCATTTTAATTCTTGTGTTACTGATGTCAGGAGTATTCCAGCTGAATGCACAAGAACTTGAGTTTGCACCTCTGGATGTTAGTCCTATGGATATGGCTCATTATCCAAGAACTTCAGCATTCAACAATTACATGTCAGAAGATCAAAAGAAAGATCCTATGATCAAAGTTTTGTACTGCCGTCCCAATATGAAAGAAAGAGTAATCTTCGGAGGCCTTGTACCTTATGGAGAGCTATGGCGACTAGGAGCCAATGAAGGAACAGAAGTTTCCTTTATGCAACCTGTAGAAATTGGCGGTAATTTCGTCAATGCAGGAACGTATACTGTCAATGCAACAATCCACCCCAGTCATTGGGTGGTTCATTTCTCCTCAGAACTAGGAGTGGCTGGAACAGCCAATCTTGATGCCTCTAAGATCGTCGCATCAGGTAAAGCAAAAGTCAAAAACCTTGACGATGCTCGTGAAGAATTTACGGTTGGATTTCAGAAAATTAATGATGGCAAAGTTTATATGGTATTCGAGTGGGAAAGAACTCGCGCTTATTTACCTGTAAACTTAAACCCGGCTTTTCTTGCAGGATCAGATGCAAGTCCTATGGACCTTGTGCAATACCCTGGCATGTCTAGATTCAGAAACTTCATTGATAATGAGGAAGAACTTGCTGCCGCTACACCGAAGATGAGGGTAGTTTATTCTCGACCACAAATGAAAGGCCGTACCATTTTTGGAGAGCTCGTTAAGTATGGAGAGCCATGGAGATTAGGTGCCAATGAAACAACACTCATTACTTTTTATGAAGACGTAATGTTTGGAGGTACTGAAGTAAGGAGAGGTACATATGGCCTCATGGCAGTGCCTGGTGAAACAGAGTGGGAGTTTGTCCTTCATAAAAATGTAGTATCCTGGGGTATCGCTAATCACAATGATGAAGATAATGTGGCTTCAGCAAAAGCAGCTGTTTCTGCTGCCCCTGAAACTATGGAAGCTCTAAGTATGGCTTTTGACAAACAGGATGATAAAAATGTTCACCTCGTAGTGGCTTGGGACAAGACCATGGTTAGATTACCAATTACAATGAAATAAGAGATTCTATTTTTCTTTCAGCATCTAATCGTGCTGTGAACTTTTGATCGAAAATAAAAATTGCGATGCCCAGCATCGCAATTTTTTATTTATAGCAATAATAGTTTCTGATTTCCTTAATGAGCCTGGTTAAGTTCTACATAGCATCTGCAGGATCTTCCTTCAACTCAAATTCCCTTGTTACAGGATTTAATGGTGTATCTACAGTATTGCCATCATTGTCAACCAGCGTTAGAGTAATTGTATTTTTGCCTATAGGTAATCCTTCTATATAGTAAGGTTCCCATGTTTCAATAATGTGTTCTTCACCATTTATATCAGCAACGACTTTGTAACCGTCAACCATGTTGACATTATTTAAATAAAAATCTAACATCACTTTATCAGTATTGGCCTTTCCTACATAGGTTCCTTTAGGCCTGCTGTAGAAGATCATAGGTTCAGCAATCATATCTGTACTTACGATGGCTTTATCCTTTACTTCAGCTTTCATAGCTATTCTCGCATCAGGAGTTTTGATGCTTTCATGATAAGACCTTGATAGGAAAGCAAGGATGTAATGGGTTCCATCTTCAACGTCGTAGTCAAAGTCTGCAACATACTTAGCTGCATAGGGTGCGTTGTCCACGATTAGATGGATGTGCTGTCCCTGGTCACTATTGGCACACATCTTTGCAGGAGCATCTGGAGTTTGAACACCGAGTTTATAAGTTTCACTCTGAACATGAAAATCAAACAATCCATTTTTATAACCTTTAAATAAAATTTTAGCATCATGGTATGGTTCGGATACAGCAAACGGCTTCAGAGTATATTTCTTGGCTGTGTTGTTAGTTACGGTTTCGGTATTTTCCTGGCTTGAATCAATAGTGGGAGACTGAGATTGATCAGATTCCTTTGGTTTGCATGCTATCAGGAGAACTATTAGTAATGTTAATAGAGAATATTTCATATTATGATATTTTTTAATATTTACATACATTAGAGGCTAAATTAACCATTTAGCAGAATTATATCATATAAATAATAATGCTGCCTTATGGTTTTGAGAAATAAGGTTTAAATTTAGTCAGTCCTTGAGTTGATGGTTTTTTTTGTGATATTAGTGCAGATAGTACATTCTATGGCACTCAGGAGTTCGGAATTGGTAAAATTACTTTCTCACAATGCAGAAGAGGCTTTACGCCAAATGTATGATGAGTACTATACCTATTTATGCTATGCAGTTTATAGGGTATTGCCCGATCGTGCCATTGCGGAGGATATCGTGCAGGAAGTATTCTTCGAGATTTGGAAAAAAAGAGAAACCATTAATATCAATACTTCATTAAGATCATACTTGAAGAGAGCGGCAATCAACAAGACGTTAAATCACATCCGTGATCAAAAATTTAAATTTGATGATGAGGAACAAGCAGTTATGGTTCCGGACACCAATGTTCATGCACACCGTTTAATGGAGGCTGGTGAATTGCAGGATAAAATAAATGAGGCTATCGATAGTCTTCCTGAGAAGTGTCGCATAATATTCGGAATGAGTAGATATGAAGAACTATCTTACAGGGAAATAGCACAAAAGTTAGATATTTCAATTAAAACTGTAGAAAATCAGATTTCAAAGGCTCTTAGATTGATGAGAGAAGCCTTAGCAGATTTTATATAATAAAAAAAAATAATACTCTCGGATAGGGGGAACGTTAAATTATCGTGTCAATAACAATAGAAGGAGTTTTTCAATGCGTCAATTAGATTTCATATCACTGATACACAAGGAGCTGACAGGCGAAATTTTGTCTGAGGAATCCTTACTTCTGGCAGAATGGCTAAAGAGCGATCCTGTTAACATGGAGACCTATGAAGATATTAAAGCTATATGGAACACCAGTACTTCTTACAATGCACCATTCACTCCCAATGTTACATTGGCATTCCAAAAACAACTTGAAAGGATTAATAGTGAAAAAGTACATACTCCCAAAGTAATAAGAATGAAACCTTTGAAATGGGTAAGTGCTGTTGCTGCAAGCTTTATTATACTTTTTTCAGCTCTGGTGATATGGAACTATTATAATGACGATATCTACTCAGCCTCAAATCAGATTGTGAACATCACCCTGGACGATGGTACAGAAGTGTGGTTAAATAAAGGATCTGAAATTACTTTGAATAAAGATTTTAATAATCAAAATAGACAGTTAACACTGAAAGGTGAAGCTTATTTCGATGTGGAGAGGAATGAAAACCTTCCATTTGTCATAGATGCTGGAGAAATGAGTATTAAAGTACTTGGAACCGAATTCAATGTCAGATCTTTAGAATATACAACACAGTCCGTGACTGTGAAAGAAGGAAGGGTGCAAGTGAGTTCGTCTGAATCAGATGTAATCATCACAGAAGGTCAATTTGCAAGCCTTGAAGATGATGGATCTTTAAGATCTGGTGAATATGTTGACCAGAATGAATTGAACTGGAAAGACAATCTTCTCACTTTTGATGACACGCCCTTTAATGAGGCTATGGATGACCTCTCTTCATTCTTTAATACTGAGATAAATACATCTGGAATCATTTCTGATTGCCCGATCACATATACTAAAAGTGTTGATTCAGATCTGGAGACTGCACTTACCGTATTATCAAAGGCATATGACCTTGATTGGACTGTTAATCCCAATGGAGGATATACTGTCACATCAGTCTCTTGTGATTAGTTTCATCTGATCCGCTTTCATTGAACAATTAGGTATAGTTTTTGAATCTCGTAACAGTTATTGAGGTAGCATTTTGCTATTTTCGCAACTGAGTATGAATAGATTTCTTCTGACGCTATTGCTGGCAACAGCGTTTTTACTGGATATCAATGCCCAGACTTTACCCGATGAAGTCAGGGTGAGCTATTCTGCTTATAATAAACCTCTGGATGTTGTAATAAAGGAATTAAGTGATCGAAGTGGAGTCAACATCGTTTTTTCAACAAGACGCATCAATGCAAGAAGGACAGTAAGCCTGAATCCAGTTACAAATGAACCTTTAAAGGCCATTCTTAATGTCATCCTTCCAGATTATCGATTAAAGTATGAAATTGTTGGAGATCAACTGGTTATAATGAGGGATAGTCGAAGTCGCCCCCTTAAAGATCCCGTCATATCAGGTTATATAACAGATGTAACAACCGGTGAACCCCTCATCGGAGCTAATATTTATCTTACGGATCGGTCTCTGGGTACTGTAACCAATGATTATGGGTTCTATTCTATTAAACTGAGAAGCAGTACCTACAGGATTCAGTACTCATATGTAGGTTATAAAGTCATCCGTAATCAATATTACGTATCCAAGGATACCATTATAAATATAGAACTTGAACCGGAAGTAGTCTTAAACGACGTGGTTATCACAGATAGCAGAACCCTAGACCTTGAAGAAACAAGTGCTGCAGATGAATTCATTTCTCAAGATGAATTAACAAGTATAGCAACTCTTGGAGGCGAACCAGATATCATGAGAGTAGTCGGTATGCTGCCTGGTGTAAGTTCAGGTCCAGATGGAGTAGGAGGGATAAACATCAGAGGTGGATCTGCAGATCAGAATTTAATTCTATTAGATGGTGTTCCTGTTTACAATGCGGGACATGCCCTTGGGGTGTATTCCATCTTCAATAGTGATATTGTAAAAAGTGCTCGACTGATGAAAGGATCATTTCCTTCCCGTTATGGAGGTAGGCTATCTTCAGTATTGGACATAAGAACCAAAGAGGGGTCAAATAAAAGGACAGGTGGGGCTTTCACTTTAAGTACGATGGCATCGAAATTCTATCTTGAAGGTCCTATATCCAAAAACGGAAGTTCTTTTCTGGTTTCGGCAAGGAGAACATTTGTAGATCCATGGATAAAAGAGGTAACAAAATACTTAAATGAACAAAATGGGGATTCAGGATTTGCTAATTATTATTTCTATGACATTAATACAAAGCTCAACCTGAAACTAAACCAAAAAACCAGTCTCATGCTAGGAGCATATAGAGGTATGGATGAATTTAGCAATGATGTTACTTCAAGTGGAAGTACGGATACCACATCATTTGAAAGTGTCGATAGGTTAAATTGGGACTGGGGTAATAATCTTTATTATTTGAGACTGAATAATCAATTATCTAAAAGATCTTTCAGTAATCTTACAGTATACTACAGTGACTATTCCTTCTCCACATTCGAGTATGATCGGTTCAAGGCTATTGATACGATGAATACTTCATTCACATATACCTCTGATTTATTTTCTTCCGGTATAGAAGATTATGGAGCTAAATTTGAAATGGATTATATCCTGAACACCAAGCATTGGATTAAATGGGGGCTTGGAGGTATTTCACATAAGTTTACACCTTCATTAATCCAGGCAAGCCAAAGTGATAATATCGATTCATTTGAGCCTGATCCTACCAAGGATGAAATTGCTGCGGCAAATGATCCTGCGATTGTAACTGGTAAAGAAGCTTATTTCTTTGTAGAGGATGAATTAAATGTAGGTTCCGGAGTAGTGTTTAATGTTGGAGCTCACAATTCCTATATTAATACTGGGGAAAAATCATTTTTTAATATCCAGCCAAGAATTGCGGCTGTTGCCCAATCAGAAAGCATGGTATTTAAGCTTGGTGCAAGTAAAATGGTTCAGTACCTGCACATGTTAAGTTCTAATGGACTTGGCTTGCCAAGTGAAATTTGGCTTCCTTCCACTGATGAAATACCTCCTGAAGAGTCCTGGGTCTATAGTGCTGAATTGAGTTTTAGAAATGATAAAGGATTTCAGATTGGAGTTGAAGGGTATTACAAAGACTTTCAAGGGTTGATATCATATGACGAGGGTGGTACAGAGCCAATATCTGATGAATCTGACTGGCAAGCTTCTTTGCCAAGGGGAGATGGAGAGGCTTATGGGCTTGAAGTTTTTTTCAACAAGAGGGCGGGTAGAACTACCTGGTTTTCTAATTATACTTATTCTATTTCCAACAGATTTTTTCCTTCTTTGAATAATGGGAATACCTTTAATTTTAGGTTCGATAAGACACACAACTTTAAAGTTGCCTTTGTTCATCGTATAACAGATAATGCTGAGTTTTCACTCAATTGGAATGCATCATCAGGATCTCCTTATACTTCACCTAATGAAATTGTTGCTATCAGACAACCCAATGGAAACGTGGAATTCTTTCTTCGTTATGATGAAAAAAACAATGTCAACCTTCCAGGCTATCAAAGATTGGATGTTTCATTTAGTTTTTTCTCAGATATAAAATGGGGAAAACAAAAGTTTACAATAGGACTTTACAATATGTTGAATAAGAAGAACCCATTCTTTATTGACATAGATACAGATCCTGATAATCCCCAAGGATATATACAGGAAAGGTATACAGTTCTACCTATTTTCCCATCTTTATCCTATTCTCTCGCATTTTAACGGGATATATACGAAAAAAATATTTATATAAATTATGTGACTTTTATAGAAATTTTGTGTCATATTTGTAAGCAATCGTTCTTTTAGCCTTGAAGTCTTACAGTTATATATTAACAATTATAGTAATATGTCTTACAGGATTTACTTCCTGTGTAGATAAGATTGCACTCCCTGAAACTACAGCTCCCGCAAAGATTCATGTAGAGTGTGAATTGTCTCCTCCCTTTCATATTAAAGCTAAATTATCAACAACCGGAGACTTTAATGCTAATTACTTACCTACATTCCCTGAAGATGCTACGATACGATTGTATTCACAGTTAGATGAAGAGTTCGTATTCAAATACAACAGCGACACCCGGATTTATGAGGTAACCAATGGAAGATTGAGGAACGGATTGAACTACAGTATCAGTGCTGAAGTTAAGGATTCTTCTATTACTTCAGTTTTTGCTAATACCAAAATACCGCCAAAAGGATCGATTGATTCGCTGGAGATAGTCAATATTGAATCCATCAATAGCAATACGGGTCCATCAGAAGATTTGGTGACGGTAAAAGTTAATCTCGATCAGGCAAGTGGTAAATATTTTAGAATATTTTTTGATTCAAGGTATGCCACGTTGAAAGAAAATGTCAATCAATCTCAATGGATTTATAATCCTGTACTTCAAAAATCAGAAATAAGCTCTATTAAATCAGGGGGAACTTCTGTTCATGATGCGTATCATTTAAGGGGTGTATTGGTGAATCCTGAATACCTGGATGATACATCATTTGAAGTGGTCCTCAAAACCGATAAATCTTCTTTGGAGTCAAAAGAGGTCCTTAAAACGCTGAATATAAGAATACATTCTGTGACTGAATCTTATTATAGATACCATTTAGCTCTTAGCAAACAACTTAAGCTGGAAGGGAGAAAAGCCATTGAACCGGTAATTGATTATACCAATATTAATAATGGTTATGGATTTATTGGGGCTTTCGTTGCGTCGAGTGACTCCATTGTTGTTCGGTAAAATACCTGTCATTCTTTGTTTACACAACGTTATTATTTATTGTCTACTACCTTACTTCTCATTAAGGATTTTTAATTAATGTAAGTCTTTATACATTTTTTTTAATTGGAAATAGGGGTGCCTGACTCTTTTTGTGTCTATGTAATTGAGTGCAACTACTATGTTATAATGAGATTTGAAACAGACACAATAACCGACATGGATTTACAGGACCTAATTAAAGAATTTCCAATTTTTAGTCCTCTTTCCGAAAACGAAATTTCCAGACTTACATCCAACAGCAGAATTAAGGTCTTTAAAAAGAATAGATACGTATTCAGACCTGGGGATGATTGTCATTACTTATACTTCCTAATTGATGGTACCATAAAAGTTGGTTGCTCTTCAACGGATGGAAGAGAAGTAATCAAAACAATCCTTCATCCCAGAGCCTTATTCGGAGAAGAAAGTCTGTTCGGTCATCAGGTATTTAATGATTTTGCTAAAGTGATCAGCTCAGAGGTAACATTGCTGGTCATTCGTGTAGATGAGTTTAGAAATTTAATGGCAACCAATATTGACTTGAATTTTAACATATTTAACCTTATTGGTAAAAAGCTGAAGAAAACTGAAAACCGATTGGAATCACTGATATTCAATGATGCCAGAACGAGAATTATCAATTTTATAAAAGAAAATGCCAAAAATTTTGGCAGACAGGTAGGCTTTGAAATGCTTCTCAAGCACAGCCTAACCCAACAAGACATAGCCAATTATACTGGAACTTCCAGACAGACTGTTACTTCGGTCCTCAATGACCTTAAGAAGAGCAATCAGATTTATTTCAAAAGAAAAAGTATCCTCATAAGAGATATGGCTACCCTCAGTTAGACTTAAAGACTTATTTGTAAAGTTTTCTCATAATCAATAATCCTGAATCCTAGAATGGATGTATATAAAGTTATACATCCATTTCTCTTTTTATAGGAACTGTATAAAGTGCTTCAAGGCCGAATTTCTGTTCCCTTCTTTGTAGCACACATATAATATGGTACGTTGCTGAATATTTTTTAATTCAATGAATTTAACCTTCATATTAAACCCGCTTGTCAATGAAGTCGGAACAATTGCAATCCCAAGGCCATTTTCAACAAGCCTGAATATGGTACTCGCATGTACAGATCTATGAGTAATATGAGGAGTATAACCCTGATCTTCAAAGATGCTCATAACATTAGAAAAATACTCAGGACTATAAAGTCGATTGAATAAAATGAAAGACTCATCCTTGAGTTGGCTTACATCGTTGAAGTTAATACCATTTAAAATATGATCTTCTGGCAGCACAAGTGAAAAGGTCTCCTTCGTTACTGGATGAATGACAATTTCATCTGGAACATCATTCTTCCTGATAAAACCTATGTCAAGTTTATCGTGCATTAAGTTTAATATCTGCTGATCATTTGATAATTCATCCAGGCTTGTCCTGATTCCAGGATTGCTTTTATTTAAATTCAATAAAAGATCTGGAATAACCTTTTGCATGGCACTACCTACAAAGCCTATTCTGAGTTCACCTTCATGCCCTGATTGTATAGATCTTGCTTGGTTGATTACATGCTGGACATGATTGAGTATGTACTCAGTTTCCTCCTTGAAGTATTCGCCAGCTTGGGTTAAGGATACATGTTTTTTACTTCTTTTGAATAATTCAACCCCCATTTCTTCTTCCATAAGCATAATCTGACGAGATAATCCAGGTTGTGTAATATATAATCGCTCTGCAGCTTTCCTAAAATGCAATTCCTCCGCAAGAGCATTGAAATATCTTAAATGCCTTATTTCTATATTATAATTCATAGTTATTAAATGATAATGAATAAGTATTTAAAATTATTAAAAGAACCCGTAACTTGTAATTAAAATCAGAGAATTTGAAATTCAATTATGGCATTGATCATCTCACATCCCGTCTTGCTCTAAGACTCGCAAGATCGGAATTCAAAGGTTCGTTAAGTCCTGGTGCAATTTCCAGAATTAATAAAAGTTCGGCACGGGTTGAAAGCATTACAGATGGCGATAAAGCTGTATATGGGATTAATACCGGTTTTGGTCCATTATGTACAACCATCATTGAGAAATCTAAGCTTTCTCAACTACAACATAATATTCTTTTGTCACATAGTGTAGGAGTTGGAGCTATCTTGGATGATGAGATTGTAAAATTAATGTTGGTTCTAAAAATCCATTCTCTTTCAAAAGGACATTCAGGTATACGGTTGAAAGTGATAGAGTGGATGATGTGGATGTTAGAAGAAAATATAGTATCTGCTGTTCCGTCACAAGGGTCGGTAGGGGCATCAGGTGACCTTGCACCTTTAGCTCACTTGTTTTTACCATTGATAGGAGAAGGGAAGGTAAAGTGGAAAGGCGAGGTTTTTAATTCTTGCGATGTACTTAAAAAACTAGGAAAATCACCTCTCGACCTTGCCCCTAAAGAAGGTCTTGCATTAATAAATGGAACTCAATTTATTTTGGCTCATGCTGTACAAGTTGTTGAAAGGTTTTACAATATCCTTACATATGCTGATTTAAGTGCAGCTATGATGATCGAAGGGCTAAAAGGATCAGCATCTCCTTTCAGAAAAGAGTTGCATGAACTTAGGCCTTATCCCGGAAATATTCATGTTGCCCATAAGTTATGGGCGTTGATAGAAGGTTCTGAGATAAATGAAAGCCATATAGGATGTAATAGAGTTCAGGATCCTTATTCTTTGAGGTGTGTACCTC
>JABDLO010000073.1 GCA_013002995.1 Saprospiraceae bacterium
TCGGCAAACCTCCCGAAAGGCCAGTCTGAATTCCTGCATTCACAGAAAGATCGTCAAGTGCTGTAAAGGTAACATTGGATACGAGGCTGGTCCCGCAAACAACCAGTGGATTCTCAAAACCGTCTGCACAGCTACCTGCCGGCCCACTATTACTTACAAAAATCAAACATTCATCTGCAACAGTTGAGGTTATGACATTTCCTGATAAGCTCCCATCAGAAGGACCAAAAACTATTGCTCCTCCGGTTCCAGTACCACTGACTCCCTGGTACACTGTCAATGCATCATCAGGGACTCCATATGTGCCCTGACTAATCGTAGCTTTTGAAAATTCGCCCGCATTGGGACAAACTTCAAAAATGACTAAATCAGTTTCATTATTATCATAACAGTTAAAATAAGTTAATTCACCTGATGGACAACCGCAAGCTGCCAGGACTTCAACAATATCCATAGCTGAGGCTCCACAAATACCTTCAGTATAAGTAATGGTATGCATCCCTAATCCAGCAATTACTGGATTAAATGAATAGGTCAACCCATTCCCATTATCTGTTACACCAGGACCACTATAAACCCCTCCAACCGGAGTTCCTCCTCCAAGGCCAGTCATTATCCCCGCATCAATACATAGATCTGTCGGTGCTGAAAAAGATACCGTTGGTACCGCAAAAACTTCAACATCATCACTGGCACTTACTCCATTGGTATAAGTAATGGTTATGGTTCCTACACCAGCAGCAGCAGGGTCAAATGAATAAGTCATTCCATTTCCATCATCTGTTACTCCCGCACCACTATAAACTCCTCCTGTCGGAAATCCTCCACCCAATCCTGTCTGCACACCTGCATTGATACAAAGATCTGCAGGAGCAGTGAATGTAACAGCAGCTACAGGAATGGAAACAGAGCAAACCTGCAATTCTAATTCTGTCCCATCAGCGCAACTTACCGGTGCTCCGAATGTATTACTATTTATTACAAATATCAGACACTGATCCGCACCCAGGCTCTCAATATCCATTGTTCCCATAAGATTGCCTCCCATAGGTCCAAAAACTATTACGCCACTAGTACCACTTCCACTTGTTCCCGAATAAACGGTGAGATTATCACCGGTTCCGACGAAGAAGGATCCTTGTATGATATCAGATTGAACTGCCATACCTGCTGTAGGACATACTTCAAATGCAACATTATCTACTTCATTATCATCATAACAATAGTTATTGAATATTTGGCCGGTAGGACATTGAGAAGAGATTATATTAAAACTGAAAAAAAATAACAGAAAAGACAACAAAGGTCTTTTGAGGGTTGGGATCGAAATCATGATACAGGTTGGTTTAAAATCTATTAAGCCTAATATATAGTAAAAGTAAGAGAATTAATGCGCTTATATACTATTTTCAAATATAAATTTTCTTTATATGTTAAAAAATAATCATATAAGCTTACATTATAGATAAATGATGGGAAAAGAATGATTTGAACTGATCAATGAGTTATTATCACCTTGTGATAAAAAGTATGATCTTTGGATCTTAATGCCACAAAGTAAATCCCATTCGTGACAGAAGAAGGAAGGAAAATTTGTTTTCTATTTCCTATGATTTTCCACTCTCCCAAGATACTGCCTTGTAAGGAAATGAGTTGTATTGTAAACTCAGATGAAACAGATGGTCCAAGGTCAACATTTAGGACATCGGTGGCTGGATTTGGAAAAACTTTAATTTGATTGAGTGGGTTAGCCATCTCTTTGGTTGAAGAATTAAAATCCATGTATTCTTCTATTTGATATAAGGTATCTACACGAGACGGTGTAAATACATCAATATGGTCACTTGGCCATATTATTTTAACGCTATCTATTGATTCTTTCTCTCCGAGTCCATAGTGGAGTATTAGTGAAGATTGAGCACAGAAACTTCCACCGCCATATACTTCTTTAAATAATATTTGATCGCCAGAATAAATATAAGCTTTGGCACCTATGGCATCTTTATTAGAATCAACGCCTATCAATTGAAGTCTGAAATAGTGGCCTAATTCTTCTGATTTATTGACATACATTTTAGATACCCCACCTAGTTCTTCAAGATGAACAGTAAAAAAATCCAGGTCTCCATCCTGGTCAAAGTCGGATGTAGCTACTCCCCTTCCATAGAATTCATTCTCTACTCCGGCATCAGATCCCACATCAGAAAAAGTACCATCTCCATTATTTAGAAATAACTTATTGGGGTCATTCATTGAGGTCGGCAGGCTTGGTATTGAAGCGATTCTCCCATTAGACACATATAAATCTTCCCAGGAGTCGTTATTAAAATCTCCAAATACAGCTCCCCATCCGGTTGTAAATGTATATTCATCAACCCATTCATTCCCCACTTGTGCTTCATCTGAAACATGAGTAAATATTCCACCATCATTGCGCATCAAGGCATTTTTACCCAGATTGGTTACATAATAATCCGGGTCCAGGTCATGATCATAATCTGCAGAAGCAACTCCCATAGAATAGATGGCAATATTCAATTGATTTACCATGCTGGTTTCTTCAAAAGTGTCAACAGGGAATTTATTCTCGTAAAATACATTCGGTAAAATATCCGGACCATAATCATTGGCAACATAAAGATCCATATCCTGATCCAGGTCATAATCACTTGCAATTACCGCTAGTGTACATCCTTCGTGATCCACTCCATAAAAATCAGAATAATCGGTAAATGAACCGTCCCCATTATTCAGATAAAAGAAATTCTCATAACATTCGGAAGCAAAACCGATTACATTCCCATCTTCATCCCTCTTAAATCCAGGGACATCAACATAGTTGATCACATAAAGATCCAGGAAGCCATCTTTATTATAATCAAAGAAAGTAGCACCTGTTGAAAAAGCTGTCTCTAGTAATCCATAATCCTCGCCCAATTCATCGAATGTTCCATCGCCATTATTGATAAATAATAAATTTCTGGCAATCGGTGCTCCTTGACCATTGTACCACTCCCATGTTGTCACAAATAGATCTCTATCGCCGTCATTGTCAATATCTGCTGCACTTGCCCCCATGGTATTGTAACGTCTTGATATTGCTAATCCATTATTAGATCGATCCTTGTCAAAAGTACCGTCACCATTGTTAATATAGAGCACATCCTGCTTCAATCCTGAAGTGCAATAGAGATCTTCATCACCGTCCAGATCGTAGTCAAAGAAAACAGCACCTCCTCCCATCAGAGCACGGTTCTGAAATTCATGATCTATCCCTATAGAAGTACTCTGCTCAAGGAATGTTTGTCCTTGAGCAGAGTTTATAATTAAAATTACTATTATGTATGAAATCGGTTTTATCCAATTCATTAGCGTGTCACATTCATTATTTTTGATTCAACCGGCTGTCCATCTACGATCAAAGTATAAATGTAAGAACCCGGGGACAAAGTGTCCACTTCAACATCTACACTACTGAAACCCGGCTCAGAAATATTTACACTTTTTACAACCTTTCCGGTCATATCAAGAAAGCGAATACTAGCAGAGCTGAAAGCATCAGGAATATTTAATGATATCTTAGCATTTGAAACTGTAGGATTAGGAGAGCTTTGGAGTAGGAATTTGCTATAATTCTCTCCCTTAGGTCCTCTTATATCGCAGCACTGTGAGACGTTCTTAATGATATAATCCAGGGTCTCTCTCATTTCAAGATTCTGTAAAATCAGCTCTTCCATATCATTCTTTAATTGCTGCATTTCACTTTTGGAATCTGTATCTCCACCGGGACTTGAATCTTCCATCATATCTAATAACATATCAAGATCATGCGGCATGGTCCATTCAGAAACATCTCCTTCTAAATTATGATTGCCTCCATTATCAGCATCACTACCTCCCCTGAATGTATCTGTAGTCCTAACAGGTTGATCAACCTTCTCTTTATTGATTTTGGGAACAACCCCTGCAGGTCGTCCATTATTTAAGGTGGACTTCTCATCAGATTGTCCGTTAATTAATGATACCAATGCAAATTGAATCATTAATATCATGTAGAATTTTATATGTTTCATTTTTATTCTTTTTATCATTTTTAAATGGATAATTAACCTTGCTTATTCTCTTTCTGCACTTTGAGTCTTAACTTCAGAAGTACCCTCTTTAGTCAATTCAGCAACTTGTAAGGAAAGTTGAGCCAGCATTGCCTTTAATTCTGATACTTCAGAAACTTTTTGTTCCAATTGGGTAATCTGCTCATTCTGCTGATCGATGATCTCTTGTTGTTGCTTGATTGCATTTACCAGAATAAAAGTAAGCGGGGTACCATTGTAAGAGAGGTAATTATTTTCCTTATCGTTTTTATTTAATTGCTTAACTGTATAAGGTGCAATCTTCTGCATGTCTTGAGCAATAATTCCAACATGCGTCTGATCGGGATCAAAACCAAGCTTTCCATTATAATTAAATGTTACAGGATTAATCTTCATCACTACATCTAAACCATCATTAAAAGAATTGATGTTTTCTTTAAGTCTCCTATCAGAAGGAGCATCCCATGTTCCTCCTCCAGGCTTTACTGCATCATCAGCACTTAATTCTAATAAATGGCTTGCAAATCCCATTTTAACAGAAGCAAAACCTGTAGAAAATACGGTAACACCTCCTGTCGCTGTGGCAAAATAAGAAGCATCTCCAGTCTGAATATGGGTTCCTGTAAACTTCGTATTTCCCATCACATCAAGAGGAACTGTTGGTGTAGGTACTCCTATTCCAAGACTACCGGCTGGCACAAATAAACTTCCATTTTTTACTTGTACATCGCCTGATTCAACTTGTAAAGCATTTAATGGACTTTGTGTACCAAGTCCAATGTCACCGTTGGCAGCAACGAAAAGACTATTGTCAGGAGCTTGCGGCTTAATTTTAAATGGAAGTTTAGAACCATTGGTTGCATCTCTTATAAAGAAATTGGTTTCGTTTCCTGCAACATCCCATATTTGAGATCCAAATCCTGAAGATCCATCTTGATCAAGTCTTAAAGTTGGGGTATCACCATCTCTGACATGCAATTCAACAACTGGATCCCTGAGGCCGATTCCAACATCACCATCCGATTCGACAATTAAGGCATTGTCAGGAGCTCCTCCTTCAACCTGAAAAGGATATCGTCCAGTATCTTCATCTTGGATTGCAAAGTAACTTCTTCCTCCATTTGAACTATCATTAGCAACCAATCTCCAATCTGTAGTTGGAAATGAAGCAGAATTACTTGTATCGTTGAATAATATTCTCAAATTGTTCTCTTGTAAGATCTGAGTATCAAAACCAAAGGCCATTCCATTGTTACAATCTATACCTACACAGATACTTCCTACAACAATCACATCATCTAAAAAGACCTGATCGAAAAAATTTGTTTTATCTTCCTTCAATCCTAGAGTTGAAGTCATCTCAATAGTATGAATGGAAGCATATAACTCTGGATGCTCAACCCCCATCTCTTCTAATTCTCTATCAAATGCTACTGCCTTTTCATTCAACTTTGGATAAACAAATTTTCCATTCTTAATGCTGAAGGAGTACGTATAAGCATGTACTTCCTCAGGAAGATCGTGCTTCTTTCTGAATTCTTGAATTGCGAGGGCGTCTCTTCGTTCACGAAGATCCTGGAGTATGGCCAATTGATCAGCAGGTAATTTAATAATTGGAGTTACCTGAAGGCTGTATAAGCCATCCTGAAATTTTGTTCCATCTTTTTTAAGATTAGAAATGATCAGCTCATTGGTCTGGTCAATTTCTTGTCTGAATTGATAATCGTTTGGACCGGCAATTTCTACCAGCAAGGTATTTGGTTTTTCGAGCTTAAATGAAGCTTGTTCAGATTTAATATCTACATCGGTAACCAGATCCTGTGCATCCATCAAAGAGGAGGTGAACACAAAGCATAGCAATACCATTGCAGAAAGTCTTATTGCACTCATGGAAAGTGATTTTGAGGTTTGAAAAGAATAATAGTTTGTTCCAATTTAGGCTCTTTCGCCTATATAAATGTAAATAAAAAAATAAATATTTAATAATCACCTATTCAACAGATTAATATTTTGACAAATATCCGATGGTTGTTTATGTTTACAGCTGATACCATTTCATTTGCTTAAAAAATGCAATCATCACAACCTGTATCTCCACTTTTACGAAAGCTCGTACTTTCTAAAAACCTGGATTTATTCGGTGCTACCTTGATATTAATTACTTGTATAGTGAGAGACTTTTTAGGTACGGTTTACTTTGAAGGTCAGATACAATTCGGTGTGCCCATTTCTGAGTTATGGAATTATGTTACTCGAGGAGCCTATCCTCTGGGTGTTTTCTCAACCATAGGCGCCGTATTTTCATTGTTATCGACGCGATTGATCGGCAAGCAAAACAATTGGGGAAATTTCATAGGAATTATTACCACCATCAACAGCGGTGCAAATGATTATCTATTTGGCAACCGATCGGCGATCATCACCTATCCCATCACATTTTTTGTGACATTATTTGCTACTTACAACTGGCATAAAGGAGAAAAAATAAGAAAGATAGACCTGAGGTATTTCATCATCATTTCTCTGAGCATGATTATAGCCTATGGGCTCGTCTACCTTGGATTTCAATTGTTTGGTGGATTGGATAGTTCCCTTTTCTTTCACACGGTTGCCATTACATTTGGCTTAAGCCTGGGAGCCAATGCTGCTAATAGCCTGAAGTATGAAGAAACCTGGTTGAGCTGGATGATTTATAATGCCGTCCAACTCGTCAAGAATATCATTCAAATGAATATTGCCAATGTTGCTAAGTATGTATTTTATCTTTTCAATGCTGTGATTACCCTTCTAGACTGGAAATGGAATGGGGATAAGGATAGGGGGCAGGTGGCAGTAGACAGTGGCAGTTGACAATTGACATTTAACAGCACTTTTCCGCAATCAACCATACTTGAGTTTGCTTTATCAACTAATTGGTTCTCTTGGTTGAATTACCTGAATGGGTAGGAGGATAGGCTTTTGTAATAATTACATTTGAATTTTTATAAATAAGGATATGAAAATTACTGTTTGGGTACTACTGCTTATGTGTTTTTGCCTTACGACAAATGGGCAGGTCAGTGTAGGAAAAACTTCATTCATTTCAGATGCATCCGCATTATTAGAAATGAGGAGTACAGAAAAGGGCATATTAATACCAAGGATGACTACGATGCAAAGAGAAAACATTAACGCTCCTGCTATTGGATTAATGGTTTATGATTTTGAAAAGAAATCATTCTGGTTTTATGCCAATACTCAATGGAATGAAATAAGATATGGAGATATATCTGTCTTATCTGACAAAGATCTGGATACAGAAGTAATTGTGGAAGCTTCACCTGATAAAGACGAAATTGACTTCAAAATAAAGGGAATAACTAAATGGTCCATGGATAGCATCAGTTTTGTACCTCGCAACTCAGGTGGTAATATATTAATAGGTAATGAAGCAGGAAAATTGAGCGATCAACAAAATCGAGGCACCATTGCCATCGGAAGAAGGGCAGCTAAAAATTCTGAAGATAGAAATGGAATCATTGCCATAGGCGATAGCGTGCTCATAATCAATGGTACAGGTGGAGTGACTGGTGATCAAGCAGAAGAAAACCTGGGGATCGGGAACAAAACGTTAAAAAACAATACGACCGGAAAAGATAATATGGGAGTAGGCTCATATGCATTAGAAAAGAATATCTCCGGAAATAATAATGTAGCTCTCGGCCTTTCTTCACTTCAGGAAAATAACGATGGTGGATTTAATACTGCTGTCGGCAATAAATCCTTAAATAAGAATATATCCGGCTCACAAAATGTAGCCATCGGAATGAGAAGTATGGAATCTAATGAAGGAGGATCATTCAACGTGGGAGTTGGAAGGCAGACATTAAATTCAAATATTGATGCCAATTACAATGTAGCCATCGGATACAATGCCATGCAAGCCAATGAATCCGGAGAATACAATACTGCCATCGGTGCCGGTACCATGCAGAATCCATCCTCTATTCAAAAATCCATTGCCATAGGTTATGAAGCCATGAAAGACGCACAAGCTTCATCACAATTGGCTATAGGAAATAGCAGTATGATGAATACCACGTTAGCGGGATTTAATAATACTGCCATTGGTCACTCTACACTCCAGATGAATACTTCAGGAAGATTTAATCTGGCAGTAGGATTTGAGTCTTTACAGGATAATGATACCGGATCTGATAATCTTGGATTGGGTTTCAGAGCACTGGGTAATAATATAAGTGGTTCTCAAAATCTTGGAATCGGTACCTATGCATTGGAAAATATTTCAACACAAGATAGCATCATCGCGATTGGAGATGAAGCCGGTAGATCTACAGGCGCTTCTTCAAGCATCTTCTTAGGTCAGGATGCAGGTAAAAACATATCAAGCGGAGTGAAGAATCTTTATATCGGCCATGAGACTGGAAACTCATCCGGTGGCAGTAATGAAAACATACTTATCGGACACCATGCTAAAACTGAAATAGATGGATACACCAACATTGTTATAGGTAATGACACCAAGGGAAGCAATTATTACAATACCATCATCGGACATAGAGCCGGAT
This sequence comes from Saprospiraceae bacterium, assembly GCA_013002995.1. Lineage (GTDB taxonomy): Bacteria > Bacteroidota > Bacteroidia > Chitinophagales > Saprospiraceae > JABDLO01. The sequence continues at coordinate 8,660 of JABDLO010000073.1, forward strand.
TGATATCCAATTCTACTAACAACGTTCTAATTGGATATGAAGCAGGTCGGGATTCGTTGACGGGCCAAAATGTAGCAGTCGGTAGTTATGCCGGTAGTAAGGCGAGCGGTGGGCAATGGAATGTATTCGTAGGATACGAGGCAGGTATGGGGACAGGCAATAACAACACCGGAATTTATGGAAATGTCATATTGGGGCATCAGGCTGGAAAGGACAATATGGATGATAAGAACGTGATCATTGGATACCAGGCTGGACAGAACCATCAGCTGGGAGATAACAACATTTTCATCGGAACAGAAGCTGGAAGAAACTTTCAAGGATCTGATCAATTAATCATCGAATCAGGTTCTGCAAGCACGGGACTGATATTAGGTGATTTCGTAGATCGGGAAGTAGCCATTAATTGGGATATTTCTGATGCCATTCCACATGAGTTTGCTGTGAATGGAGATGCCTCCAAATCGACACCTGGTAGTTGGCTTGGAAACTCAGATGCAAGACTAAAAACCAATATTCAATACCTGGATTCTGAAGATGTGTTGGCTCAGCTGATCAAATTACGAGGGGCGGAATTTGAGTGGAAAGACACATCCACAGGGATTAAACGACCGGAAGGAAAACAAATGGGTTTCATTGCTCAGGACATTCAGAAGATATGGCCAGAAAGGGTCAATAAAGATACCAATGGTTACCTGGAAGCCAGCTATGGAGACTTTGATCCATTGATGGTGGAAGCCATCCGTGCCTTAAATAATAAAATTGAAAAACAACAGGAACAGATTGATCTTCTGATTAATACCATTAATGAGATGAAAAGTATCAAGTCCTCAACTGGGGATGAAACTATGGATGAAAATGAAGAATGACTCAGGAGTATTTTTATTGGGATGTTATTTTCAAAGCTATTAACCTATTGAGCCAGTGAGTTTGCCAACCAGCCTGCTTACGCACGTTGGCAGGTCCCTTCGGGCTTAGTAATCTCTTCGTGCTTCTGCCAAAGGCAGACAGGTAGTAATCTCGGCAGGAAATGCTTAATGAAAGATAATATGGAGTAAGATTAAGGACGCTACCATCCCCCATCCAAATCGGGCGGCAGATTTGCCGGAAGGCTCAAAAAGGTTTGCCAGTGATTTCATACCGCCTTTCCAACTAAATGCCGATACCAGAATTAAAGCACTTACTATTACCCACCCCGCTCTAACGAAGTAATTCATCTCAGGGTAGTAATACTTGATTAATAAATTTAACGGTACAGTAATTATAAAACCCAGAAGAACAGCTCTCTGGTGTGGTATAAGGAAAATAGCTGCCGTACAGATTAAAACCACAATTCCACAATTGATGTAATACCGCAACTCATTGAGTGTATGTGTAAAGGCCGCACCAGGATCTTCAAATTTCAGATACAATAAAACCAGCCCAATCGTCACCCCTGATATCAAGGATACTAATATGGTCCTCCTTCCCGCACGAACCATTTCACTATCAGAAGCATCTTTGTTGATGTATCCTTTATAAATATCAACAGAAAAGAGCGTTGCCAGTGAATTAAATGTTGAATCCACCGTGGACATCAAGGATGCAAATAAGGCGCATAAAATAACACCTCGTAATCCCATCGGAATGTATTCAGTAACGAGGTATGGGAATGTCATGTCAGGATCACTGATGCCATTATCTCCAAGTATCCCGGCAAGTGCAATTCCAGGGACAACAATAATGACTGCCATAAAGTATTTCATCACGCCACCTACCATCAATCCCACCTGGGCTTCTTTTAGGCTTCTGGCTGCAAGAGATCGCTGCATTACAGATTGATTGGCACACCAATAATTGATGTTGAGAAAAAACAATCCAAACATATGAATCCAAGGCAGGGTATCATGATCTGCCGGAAGATGTAGATGCATCAATTCCGGTGTCTTATTGTAAAGCTCTCCCCACCCTCCCAAGTGATGAATGGAGACCAGCAGCACTGCTATCCCCCCTGTAAATAAAATACCGAATTGGATAACGTCTGTTTTCACCACTGCAGACAATCCCCCCAGGTAGGTATAAATCGCTGAAAAAACTCCAAGACCAACAACCATGATGGATATCCTTGTGAGTCGGTCTTCATGAATAAACGTCAGGTAATCAGCAAAAACCAGATCAGCGGCATACGCTCCCCAGAATAATGCTGCTCCCAATGTGATCGTAGAGAACAATAAAATATTTGCCGAGCTGTAGGCCAGAGCGACTACCGATCCCAGTCGTTTTTTGATGAATTGTGTAATGGTAATGATCTGCTCCCTTAGATACATCGGGACAAAAATGAATGCCGCCACCAAAATGCCCTGGACCGCATTGATCTCAAGATTGGCCTGGGCCAATCCATAAAGATAAGCCGATCCCATCATACCGATGAACTGGTATCCTTGCACATTGGTTGCAATGGTGGATAACGCTATA
>JABDLO010000077.1 GCA_013002995.1 Saprospiraceae bacterium
GTGCTATTTCATCCCAGCCGATCATGGTTTTACCATATTTTTTGACAATGTCTTTTACCCTGTTTACGAAAATGACATAATCTTCATCGCTTGTGACATGGGACTCATCCCCACCGATGTGGAAGTATGGCCCTGGGGTTACCTCTGAAATTGTTCTCACCACATCTTCAACAAATTCATACGTGATCTCCTTTTCAACACACAAGGTTGAAAATCCAACCTCAGTTCCTGTGTATAATTCCCTTTCTATTCCATCACAATTTAGTTCCGGATAGGAAGCGAGGGCAGCATTGGTATGCCCCGGTATGTCTATTTCCGGAACGATGGTAATAAATCGCTCATTTGCAAAAGCAACAATATCTTTATATTCATTTAGGGTATAGAATCCTCCTTCTCCCCCTCCCACTTCAGTACTTCCTCCATGAGCCGTCAGTCGCTCCCATCCGGGTATTTCTATTCTCCATCCCTGGTCATCTGAAAGGTGCAGGTGGAGCACATTCATTTTGTATCTTGATAAATGTTCAATGTAAGTTTTCACATCTTCCACAGAAAAGAAATGACGCGATACATCAAGCATAGATCCCCTGTAAGTAAACCTGGGATAATCGATAATCTTCCCGGTCGGGATCTTAATACCTTCTTGCTGTATGAGCTGAAGGAGGGTCTGTATACCATAGAATATACCAGCCTTGTCATTTGCTGATATTTCAATGTCTTTCTTGTTAATGTTTAATTGATAACCTTCTTCAGGGATATCATCGGTATTGATAATGGTGAGCTTGATCTGTGATGATTTTCCCCCTCCTTGTAAATCTGCAATTTCTGAAATTGATGAAACAAGGATCTCTTTTAATTGATCAAGGTCAGATTCGGGTTGTGTTGAAACACCAAAATTGTTTTTTAGTACAAAGTATGATCCTGATGATATCATCTCTTGTGGCATAGGAAAAATAGCTGATTGAGTGAGATCGGAGGTTACTGTATTGCATCCGGAGTACAAGATGGCAATGACAAGAAAAGAGAGGAAAGATGAAATTCTATAGCTGTAAGACATATTTTATATGGTTTTATACCCTTGCATTCAAATGAAATTTTAAAAAGCAACCCAATGAAGGAACTTAAATGGGTAAATCTTGATTAATTCGATTGAAATGCAAAATTTGTCGATTAAAGTATTATTTTTATCGATATATAGAATTAACACTAACCGCCAAACCCCCAAGCTATGCCTAATTTCATCAAACCTAAAACCACACTAAGAGACCACATCATTTCTTCTATGATTATATTTTTTGGTCTTGTATTAATTGGTATTATGTTTTCCACCATTTTTGTTCCTTTTGCAGAATTCCTGAAGGATCAGATCGAAATGCAACCTGCTGTACAGGATTACGTGACCAGATAAATCACCAATTATCTTTAATTATTTCTGATACATTTTATCTGACTTGCTCAGAAAAGTGATACTATTGTCTGCACTCAATATTAAGACAATATGGAACATCTTATAGTTGAAAGAAATGATTCAGTCGTAAGAATAAGATTTAATCGACCCAAGTCACTCAACGCATTTAATGGAGCAATGATGAGTGAACTGAAAACCACTCTGGAAAAAATTCAAGATGATCCTCAAGTCAAGGTAGTAGTAATAAGCGGAACTGGAAGGGCTTTCTCAGCAGGAGTAGACCTCAAAGAAACAAGTGCTGCAGGTTTCCAAAAGGGTGCAGAATTTATGGAGTTGGGTCGGGAGATCTCTGATATGATAAATAATTATCCTAAGGTTACCATTGCACAAGTTCATGGTTTTTGTTTTACCGGAGCTCTGGAGTTCATGATGTTCTTTGACATGGCCTTCTGTGCAGACGATACACAATTTGGTGATACTCACGCCAAGTGGGCAATCATGCCAAGATGGGGGATGTCACAAAGGCTGGCCAGAAGAGTTGGCCTTCAGAAGGCTAAAGAGTTGACCTTCCGTGCGATGAAGATTTCAGGAACTGAAGCGGAGAGAATAGGATTGGTTAATCGTTCGTGGCCCTTGGATGAACTGGAAAATGAAGTTGACAAAGTAGTGAAAGATATTGTTGGTAACAGTTTCGAAGCCATTATAGGTATAAAACGACTTTATGATCAGGGTTATCACACCACTTTGAGTGAAGGCCTTGAGATAGAATTGAAGGCAGACACCCGACTTGGTGACACCGAAGATAATATTCAGGCATTTGAATCAAAAAAAGGATAAATGAAAGCAATAATTTGTGATACTTTCGGGCCTCCTTCATCTCTTAAATACGGAGAACTACCTGATCCTATTCCGGGAGCCAAGGATGTCCTAATTAAAATTAAAGCATGCAGTGTCAATTTTCCTGACACCCTAATCATACAAGGCAAGTATCAGTTCAAGCCGGAATTTCCATTTTCGCCTGGAAGTGATGTGGCTGGAATTGTGGAGACAGTGGGTGCTGAAGTAAAAGCTTTTAAACCCGGAGACAAGGTAATTGCAATGACACCCCACGGGGGCTATGCTGAAAAAGTAGCGGTCAATTATAAAACAGTATTTCCGATTCCTCCTGGTATGGAAATGGAAGTAGCTTCGTCTTTTTTAATGACCTATGGAACCTCATATCATGCTTTGAAGGACAGAGGCAACCTTAAAGAAGGAGAGACATTATTGGTGCTGGGTGCTGCTGGTGGTGTAGGATTGACCGCTGTAGAATTGGGTGAACTAATGGGTGCCAAAGTTATTGCATGTGCATCAAGTGATGAAAAACTGCAATTGTGTAAAGAATATGGAGCAGATGAAGTGATCAATTATGCTTCTTCAGATTTACGAGAAGAAATCAAGCGTCTTACAGACGGAAAGGGGATTAATATGGTATATGATCCAGTGGGTGGAGATCTATCTGAGCCGGCTTTAAGATCACTTAATTGGGGAGGAAGACACCTTGTAATAGGATTCGCTACCGGTGATATTCCGAGAATTCCATGGAACCTTCCGTTGTTGAAAGGTTGTCAGATCGTGGGTGTATTCTGGGGGTCATTTGCTCAGAGATTTCCGGGTGAAAACATGCAGAACACAATGGAAATCATTCAATGGATAAGTACAGGAAAATTAAAACCCCACATATCAAAAACATATAAACTTAAAGATGCACCTCAAGCATTGATTGATATTTCAGAGCGGAAAGCCATGGGTAAGATTGTAATCTCTATGTAAGGGTAATTAACTATGAAACATACCTAAACCATTGGTCATATTGATGATTATTCCAATGATCAATCCTATCAAAAATATTCCCACAGAAAAAACTGTCATTCTTTGTTTCTTTTCTATGACTTTTCCAAGGAAATAAAGGTCATGGATCATTTCATCGTAAAGATTGTAGCCTTTAGATATGACCTCCTTGAATGAGGATTCAAATTCACTCAAAGATTTGGAGCTGAAATTGCCAGCGTAAAGTGTGCCATTGTATTTGCTTTCTTTAAATGATTTTCCGAGATACTTATGTGGTAACATACTAATCAAGGCAAAAACCATTGAAATAACACTAAATAAAATAATGACCCTAAAACCTATCTCTAGTGCCGCCTTCTGAGATTCAGGAGTTACAAACATGGCACCCATAATTAAAGAAATCATGATGGAGTTCATCGTCAAGATGATACTTGCCTTTACATCAACCATTCTTAAAAGATTGTAATGGTTCCTTGATATGGTCCTGAATAATGTCTGAACCCCACGAGGATCGTATGATTCAAATGGGTCTTTTACGACTTTCTTCTTTTGATTTTTCTTCTTTTTTTTCTTTTTCTTTTCATGTTCCACTTTAGAAGTTTCTGCTTCCTGAGAAGCACTCATATCATCAAGCTCATCTTTTGAGGTTATGTTTTTATCATCATTCATACCGTTTGTCTTTTAACTCTAAACAATACCTTGTATAAGATAGGAATAAACAACAACGTAATGACAGTCGCAAATAATAATCCTACCATAATAGCAACCGCCATGGGTTCCCACATGGCTCCTCCTCCCAGATATAAGGGAATCAATCCAAGGGTTGTAGTAAATGTAGTAAGAAGGATTGGTCGGAACCGTTGTTGAGCAGCTGCTACAATGGCATCATATTCAGACCTGCCCATCTCTTCAACTTCTATCTTTATTCTATCCAGTAAAACAATGGCATTATTGATCACAATACCTGCAAGAGATATCAGTCCGAGGAAGGCCATAAATCCGAAATATGACCTAAAGAGAAATAACCCCAGGATTACCCCAATCAACCCAAGGGGAATGGTAGATAATACCATAAAAGTCTTTCTGAAGGAATTGAATTGTAACACCAAAAGGAGAAGAATAATAAATCCTGCAAGAGGTAATTTAGCAATTACAGCACCCATTGCTTCATTGCTTTGTTCGGATTCTCCTCCCAGGGTATAAGAATACCCATCTTTCCAGGATTTAGCTTCTTCTTCAAGCCAAGGAAGTAACTCTCCTGTGATATTAGATGCTGTTACCCCCTCTTTGGCATCACAGCTTATGGTCATGGTCCTGTATAAATTGCGCCGTAATATTTTTGGGTATTGCCAGTCGGGTTCGATTTCTGCAACTTGTACCAGTGGGACACTTCGTCCGGATCCTTGAGCCAGTATATTTACACCACCTAATTCAAGTACATCAAGTGATTCACTTCCTTGATTTCTCATGATTATAGGGATATTCTCATCTCCATCTCTGAATGAACCGGCATTGGAGCCATCCAGGGTAGTTTTAAGTGACATGGCAATATCCTGGTTGGTCAATCCGGCACGATCTCCTTTATTTCTGTCGATATCAATAATGAATTTCTTGATCTTTGATCCCCAATTATCAGCTACATTCTTCGATCCGGAGATATCTGTCATTTTTTGTTTGATCAGATTACTGAGTCTATATAATTCCTGGGGTGACTCCCCGGCAATTCGTACTTCAACATCACTTCCTCCACCGCCACCTCCCGAAAGAGGAGCTACTGTGGTTCTTGCATCTGGGAATTGCTCAAGGCAAAATTTATCTAAGGCCTCAATAACACGAGTGTTTTCTAAAAAAGAGGTTGTATTCAGAAGCATATGTGCATATCCCGAATTGGCTTCACCGGGTTGGTAACCCAGGTCATATGATGAGGGCCCTTCACCTATGAATGATGACCAATCATTAATTCCTGTGGTTCTATTTTCATTAACCAATAAGTTTGTCTGAATATATTCCTCGATGGTGGTAACTACTTCTTCGGTTTTTTCAATTTTAGTCCCAAGAGGTAGATTCATATCAAGTGTCACAAGATTTCGATCACTATCAGGAAAGAATATAAAAGGAAGCTTACCAAATAAAGCCAGGCTTCCAATGAAAAGGAGCAGGATCACAATGATAGAGGCAACAGGAAAGTTTAATGTTTTTTCAAGAAGTACTTTGTAATATTTATTGAGTCTTTCGAAGATTCCTTGTTTTCGGGTGCTTTCATCTTTTTGTTTCACTTTAATAAATCGCACACCTAAAAAAGGTATTAAGGTCATTGCGAGGATCCATGATGATAAAAGAGCAAGTGTAATGACCACAAATAGTGGCCCCATCATTTCACCCATACTATTTTCAGCAAGAAAAAATGCCAGAAAAGCAGCCGAAGTGGTAAGAGAAGAGACCAACAAAGGAACCATCAATTCTCCACATGCTGACACAGCAGCTTCTACGGCATTTACTCCTTCCTCCATCTTTACCATCATGGCCTCTGAAACGACAATGGCATTGTCTACTAATAATCCTAATGCCATTATTAATGCAGCCAATGAAACCTGGTTCAATCCTATATTCGATAGATCCATCAACCACAATGTCATAATCATGGCCATTGGGATAAGGCTGGCAACAACAAATCCAGTCCGGAAACCAAGGAACAGTAACATTACCAATAATACAATGCCAACAGATTGATAGACATTGGAGAGAAAGTCCGTTACTTTCTGATCAACATAAATGTCCTGTGCTGCCATGCGATTTAAGGAAACCCCAATTGGGAGTGTTCGGTTGTAATAATCAATTCTTTCATCCACTACTTCTCCCAGTCTGATGATATTGGCTCCATCTTTTAAAGAAACAGCGATTGCAAGACCTTCTTCGCCATTGATACGTACGAGTTTTTCGGCAGGAGATTTATAAGTTCTCGATATTTGGGCGATAGACCCCAATTGTAATTTACTACCATTGGGTAACGTCAGGATGGTTTTTTCAAGATCTTCAATGGATTCAAAATTTCCACTGGGTTCAAGCGTAATTCTTTCATCGCCCAGGCTTACCTGACCTCCTGAAAAAACAATATTGGTTGACGAAATAAAGCTTTGAAGCATACTGGATGTTAGCCCCATTTCTGCCAATCTTGCATTGTCAAATTCTACATAGATCTGTTCCGGCAGCTCTCCTTTGATCTCCACTTCCGATGCATCATCAAGCCTGACAAGGTCATCTCTTATGGACTCTGCATATTTATTCAATTCAACATTATTATATCCATCCCCGGTAATGCCGACCATTACCCCATATACCGTTCCAAAGCCATCATCATTGATCTTAGGTTTCCTTGAACCTTCCGGGAGATCATTTTCAATGTTCTCAACCTTTCTCCTGAGCCTGTCCCACACAGATTGTAATCCTGTCTTGGGTACATCCGGTTTGAGACTTACGGTGACTATCGAAAGTCCTGTTCTACTTTCGCTGTTTACATCATCCAGTTCTGGTAATTCTTGTACGACCTCTTCAATCTTCTTTGTTATGAGTTGTTCCACCCTTTCTGGGGAGGCTCCGGGGAATTGTGTAACAACCGTGCATATTCTAATGGTGTACGGCGGCATACTATCCCGAGATAGATTATTGTAAGAGACCAGGCCCAATATCATAATGACAATCATTATCATCATGGTAACCCGCGTATTATTTAATGCTGTTCTGGTAAAGCTCATGGCTTATTGCTTAGGGTCCATTAATCTTACTTTCATACCATCGAGGATGATACTCAATCCGGCTGTTGCTACCAGATCACCTTTTTCAAGACCACATTCCACTTGAAATCCTGATGGAGTTAAATTTCCAACATCAACATTCACCTTCCTGGCAATGAAATGCTCTTCTTCAGCCTCTAATGCAAATACAAAGTTTCCGGTATTGTCCTCTCCAACAGCTGCAACTGGAGCAATCAGTTTTTCTTTAAGATCTACTGCTCCGAAATTGAAATGTACATCAGCTGCCATACCTGGTCTGAGGTCGTCAATGGGTTTATCAATTCGTATGGTAACCGGATAGGTAGAACCACCCATAGAGCTAAATCCAACTTCATACACGTGTCCTTCAAAAGTTTCTCCGGGAAGTGAAGACAGGCTAATATCCACGTGTTGATCCTTCGAGACTCGCGAGATAAATTTTTCCGGGACTCCTACTGAAATCTCAGGATTGATCATTGAGCTAATAGTTACTATGGGTGTGCCTGCATTTACTAATTCATTTTCCTCTACCATCAGAGAAGTGATTACACCGGTATAAGGCGCTGTAAGATTGGAATAGGTGACTTGATTTTTAGCGGATTCTACTTGTCTTTCTGAGGCACTGGCTTGTGCCAAAGATGCATCATAAGACGCCTGTGCCAATTCATAAGCCGATTTAGCAGCTTCATATTCGCTGAGAGAAACGCTGTTGTTCTCATACAGTTTTTCTACTCTTAGATAGTTGGCCCTGCTATTGATCAATTGAGAGTTGGCACTTTTAATTTGGGTCTCTACGCTCTTCATATTGGCCTTGGATTGCTCATATTGAACATTGTAATCTGTTTCATCTATTCTGGCAATGGGCTGGCCTGTTCTTACCACATCACCGACTTTTACCCCAATGGAGTTGACTTTTCCACTGACCTTAAAACTCAACTTTGTTTCCTTACTTGATTGAGCTGTCCCTGAAAATGATTCCCTTAATGCATCACTGGTCAGGCTGATCATTCCATATTTAACGGGACGCAAGACCTCTTCACTGACCTCTTCTTTTTTCCTGCTACAGGAAGAAATGAAGAGTAAAATGAAAACGAGAAGTAGACTATTCCGAAACATATTGTTATAGATTTTCTAATTATTGGTAATGTAATCTCTCACCTGGATAAAGAAATCATCTCTCTGTTCAGGGGTTGCAAGGAAGTTGAAAAATCCAATAGATCTTTCAAGGATTAAAAAGTCCAAAACGAAATTATAAACGGCATTGTTGGCTGCCAACTGGGTTGCAAGAGCATTATTCTGGGCATCGATCAATGTTGTAATATTAGCCTGACCAGAAGAATAAGCATCTCTAACTATTTCGTAATTTTTTCTTGAGGCTTCAGCAGCTGTATTGCTCAATTCCATCCTGGAAAATGATGCTCCTACTACTTCCATATTGGACCTTATGCGGAGTTCAAGTTGGTTTTCAACATTCTTCCGGGTATCCTGTAATTGCAGAATGCTGAGTTTAGACTGCTGAATGAGATTAGTCCTTCTATTTCCCTGGAAGATTGGAATACTGGCAGCTACAGAGAGATTCCACGTCGTTCCGGTTTCAATGGAAGGTATTCCACTTGGAAGATAATATTTACCAAGCAATCGATTGGCATTGCCTTGCATTCCTACAGATGGTAGATAAAGGGCTCTTTTCCTTGATTTCTGTAATCTCTCTTCGACTCTTAATCCAAGATCAATTTTCTCTAGAGAAGGTAGCCGAGTTTTTGAGAAGTCCACAAGGAAGTCAGCAAATTTTTCAAGCTCACCATAATTGTCAATGAATTGAGATCTTCTATCAGCTATCAATAACATGGATTGTTCCAGAGTTATATCTTCTGTATCGAATGGTTGATCAACTGGTCGATTGAGTAATTGGTTTAAAAGAAATTTTGCCTGTCTAAGATTTGCATATGCATTATTCAATTCAATATTGGCATTTGCGAGTTCAGCTGTCCATCGATTGATATCTGAAGCTCCAGTATATCCTATTGCTTCTTTGGCTTTTGCAATGTCATAGTTTTCTTTGTTTCGGTCTACATTCTGAGATTGAATGTCAAGATTGTTCTTGGCAAGTAGAATATTCATGTAAGCATTGGCAACATCTACAATGATATCCATTTGTACTTGCATGAGGTCTTGCTCTTCACTTTCTTTAAGTAGCTTCTGAATGGTGATATTGGCAAGAGCAGGTTCAGAAAATATGACTTGGGACAATCCTCCGGTTACAAACCAATTGGTACGACCTTGTGCCCCCTGATATGTGAGTGCTGTTGTTTCATCTACCTGGGAAAGGCTGGATGTAACATCAAGTTGTGGCCATAGATCAGATTTGGCAATATTGATTTCAGTATCACTGATATCAATATCTGTCTTTTCAATCTTAAGTTCAAGATTATTGTTTAATGCCTCAGCGATGACTTGCTGTATTGATATTGTACCTACACCATCTTCTTTAACAAGGTTGAGCAATTTAGCATCTCCCATTAAATCAAAATCCGGATAGATCCCTATGGATCTTGCCGTAGCCATATTGATTAAAAGGGTTTCCCCAAAAGTTTCCATTTCAACTGAAAGTTCTGATGGATTGGTCCCTTCAAGAATTTTTAAAATACTTATAGCCAATCTCCTGGGGATCTTCCTGAAGTTCTTGTCTATCTCATAACCGGCCAATGCTCCTGCTTGAAGATATTCCTCACCAAGCAAGGCTACGGTTGGTATCTTATAGGTGTTATTCAGAAGGTCAAATAGGGATTTTATGTAATTGGGATCATTACCTAAATATGGTAGGACATAAACAGCATGTTGCTCATTGTCATGACCTGCCACCCAGGAAGTAATGTCAGACCCATATCTTACATTTTCTATTTCGACATCTTTATCAGAAAGAAATTTAGAGAACAATGCATCAATAAAGATATCATCAGTCAATGCATTGGGAGGTGAAGCAATGACCAGATGTTTAAAGGGTGATAACCTGTAAAGTAAATCTATGTCTCTTTTAAGGTCATATGGGGATTCCAGATATGCAAAGTTGGAGACTCCAGATGTACCATTATTGGTTTTCGTAAGACCCTGTAATTCGGCATCAAGAATAAATCCGGCAATGGTAGGTTTTGGATAAGAATCTCTTTTAGATGCTAAATCAGAACTGACAGTGCCGTTGCTGATGACGATGTCATTATTGGCATATGCAAGGTCAAATTGTTCAGGCCTGATTGCTCCATCTTGTACAAGACTATAGTAATTAAATGCGATATTAAATCTGTGTTGTAACAACTGTTCTACTTCTATCTCTATTTGACTTTGAAGTTCTGAGCCGAGGACACTTTCTTCTATCATTCGATCATTGATAACGCCAATATAAATGGTGTCTTGTCCAATGCTTGAAATGCTAATAGTCAAGAATATGATGATCCACCTGATCTTTAACATGGTATTTCATTTTGTAAAAAGTGGTTTCTATGGAAAGGGAATTTAAATATAAATGAATATAGCTACTGTTTATGAAAGCCAATGTTAATTCTTTGTTGATAATATGACTTGCTTGAATTTATATTCTAAATTGTTTCTGGAATTTTTAAAGCATACATTTGAGTCATCAACTAGGTTGGGGAACATTTATTTTAGAACCTGATCTTAAATAATCATACTGAACAAAATGAAAAGCATTGATGAACTTATTGATCTGCTCACCCTTGAACAGCTTGATACAACTACTTTTCAGGGGCAGAATTACAAAACGCCATGGAAAAGAGTATTCGGAGGCCAGGTGCTTGCACAAGCATTGCATGCGGCCTATCAGACGGTACCGGCAGATCGATATGCACATTCTATGCATGGTTACTTCATATTAACCGGAGACATACAAGAGCCGATAAGGTACGAAGTTGATATCACGCGCAATGGCGGATCATTTTCTACCAGGAGGGTCAGAGCCATTCAGCATGACAGAGATATTTTTGTTATGGCATCTTCTTTCCAATTGCAACAAGAGGGATTTGATCATCAGATCACCATGCCCAATGTACTTCCTCCTGAAGTCCTCCTTCCTGATGAGGATCAATTGATAAGTCTTAAGGAAACCAATCCTTCTTTGTATCGAAGGTTGACAGCAATATATCCTAATCC
>JABDLO010000098.1 GCA_013002995.1 Saprospiraceae bacterium
GCCTTTAGCCTTTAGCCTTTAGCCTTTAGCCTTTAGCCTTTAGCCTTTAGCCTTTAGCCAAAAAAATAATTTGATTCAATAAATAGTGTCCGACTATCTTCTTAGATCTTTAGAGGAAGAGAATTAATTCCCCCTGCACTTGTGTTCAACTTGTTCATCTGTCAGAAGTTCTCCTCGTCTTCCGATGGCAACCACAGATGGAGCATCGGTCCATTGTGCCAATCGGAAATAAATGGAAGGAGCCCTCATAAAAATATCCTCTCTTGAATAAATCGTAAGAGTTGTATTTCCATGCTCAATGACATCGACTGTACAATCAATTTTACCACACAACTTATCTGTCTTTAAAACCAATGCATCAAGAGGTCTATCTCCCATATTAGCTTTATTTTCAATGGCAGCGACCAATTGTTCTTCTGGAGACTGGTAATCTTTCTGACAGGAATAAATGACCATCAAAGTCAGTGTTAATAGAAGTAATTGCTTCATGGTGAGTAGATTGTTCTAACTAAAGTTAAGAACTTTTCACCAATTTTTATGAAAGCTTTTCTTTCAGGAATTGACCGGTATAGGATTTCTTAACCTTTAGGATGCCTTCGGGTGGTCCTTCATATAAGAGGTGTCCGCCGTCCTTTCCTCCTACAGGGCCAAGATCAATAATCCAATCAGCTGTCTTGATAACATCCAAATTATGTTCTACAATTAAGACGGTATGACCATTTTCTACCAGGGCATTTAGAGCATCCATCAATCGATTGATGTCGTGAAAGTGAAGGCCTGTTGTCGGCTCATCGAATATGAAAAGTATAGGATCTACCCTGGAGTCCTTCCCCAGGAAAGAAGCCAGTTTCACCCGTTGAGCCTCTCCTCCGGATAAGGTACTCGATGATTGGCCTAATTTCACATATCCCAATCCCACATCATGAAGTGGCTTTATCTTATTGATGATTTCCCTGCTATCCTGGAAAAATTCCATAGCTTCATCAATGCTGAGGTCCAGTACCTGGGAAATATTTTTCTGATTGTATTCCACTTCAAGCACATCTGATTTAAATCTGTGCCCGTTGCATTCATCACATAATAATTTTACATCAGCTAAGAACTGCATCTCAACTGTTATATAACCTTCACCTTTACAGGTTTCGCATCTACCTCCTTCTACATTGAATGAAAAATGCTTTGGTTTAAACCCCCTTATTTTCGATAATTGTTGATCTGAAAACAGCTTTCTTATCGCATCATATGCCTTTACATACGTAATCGGATTGGACCTTGATGACCTACCGATGGGTTTCTGATTGATAAACTCGATAGAGGAAACCATAGAAAGGTCCCCCTCTAGTGAGCCATGTCTTCCAGGACTTATAGCAATAGCCTCACCCAATTCTTTCTTCAACGCTGGATAAATGATGTGACGCACGAGTGTTGTTTTTCCTGATCCGGATACCCCTGTTACAACTGTCACCGCATTCAATGGAATGGTTACATCAATATCTTTAAGATTATGCTGATGCGCCCCTTTCACCAGGATGCGATTGGAAGAAATGCGTCTTTGATCAGGAATTGGAATGGTACGCTTACCGGACAAGTAATCAGATGTCAAACTTCCCTCAACCCCTTTCTTAAATTCACTATATGGGCCACTATATACGATCTCTCCCCCATTAATTCCTGCTCTCGGACCTATATCAAGAATGCTATCGGCACTATCAATAATTTCCTCTTCATGTTCCACCACTATAACAGTGTTGCCAAGATCTCGTAAATTATGCAGCACCTGTACCAATCGCTCAGTATCCTTAGGGTGGAGGCCAATAGACGGTTCATCAAGGATGTAAAGTGAATTGGTCAGATTACTTCCAAGAGTCCTTGTAAGATTGATGCGTTGAGTCTCTCCCCCACTCAAGGTAGCAGACAGCCGATCAAGACTCAAATAGGCCAATCCCACATTTTTCATGATATCCAATCTGCTATTGATCTCAATCAGGATGCGCCTGGCTATCTGTGTATCGTGACCAGACAGTTTTAATGTCTTAAAGAAATCTGAGACTTCATCAATTGGAATATTGATCAGCTCACTGATGCTCGTCCCTCCAATTTTTACATACCCGGATTCTTTTCTTAATCTTCCGCCTTTACATTCATGGCAGGTGGTTTTTCCTCTATATCGAGCGAGCAATACACGATTCTGAATTTTATAAGTCTTTTCTTCGAGTGCTGAAAAGTAATCATCAATACCATCAAAATATTGATTTCCAGTCCATAGAAGCTCTTGTTGTTCTTCAGTGAGATCTTTATAAGGAGTATGTACCGGAAAGTTAAATCTATGGGCATTTAATATCAACCTATCCAACCATACGGATCCTTTCTCACCCTTCCAGCATGCTATTGCTCCTTCATAAACTGATAGATTATCATTAGGGACGACTTTATTGGGATCAATACCTAATACCCTTCCATAACCTTCACATCTGGGACATGCTCCGTATGGATTGTTATAATTAAAGAGTTGATGAGAAGGTTGAAGAAACTCAATTCCATCCAATTCAAATCGATTGTTGAATACCTGTTCCTCTTTTCCTATTACCTCAATCAAGCACTCTCCTTCTCCTTCAGAAAAAGCAGTATTCAGAGAATCTGCAATCCTTTTTCGGTTTTCTTCTTCATCTTTTGCCGTAAAACGGTCTACCAAAACCGTCATTTCTTTCTCATACTCCGCACTTAAGGCATCAATATCCTTGAATGACCCGTCGAGGAGCTCATCAATATAATGTATTTCACCTTTGTATTTGACCCTTGTGAATCCCTTTTGCAAAAGCAAAGAAAGATCCATTTTTATCGGACGCTCGTATTTATGCTGTAAGAATATATAGAGCTGAACTTTAGAATCATCGCCTTGCGACAGGATGTAATCAACTGCATCAGAAACCTCATGTTTTTTCACGATTTCTCCTGAAATGGGAGAATATGTCTTTCCAATCCGAGCATAAAGCAGCCTTAAATAATCGTAAATTTCTGTCAAAGACCCTACGGTGGACCTGGCATTGCTTGAAGACACTTTCTGCTCAATTGCAATCGCAGGACAGATTCCTTTGATAAACTCTACCTCTGGTTTCTTCATCCTATTGAGAAACTGCCTGGCATAACTAGACAAGCTTTCAACATACCTTCTCTGGCCCTCAGCATAGAGCGTATCCATGATGAGCGACGATTTCCCTGAACCTGAGAGGCCTGTAACTACGACCAATTCTTTCTTAGGGATGACCACATCAATGTCCTTTAGGTTGTTGGACCTGGCACCTTTGATGTATATAAATTTCCTAAGGTCAATGCCTTCCTCGTTGAATGTTTCTTGCTGTGTAGGAGCTTCTATCATTGATTATTTTAAAAAAACCAAACAACTAATATAGGGAGAAACACATTAAGCCTGACTGTGTTTTCACCTATCCAGGATAATTATGCATCATCCTGAATAAATACCTGGATGTACACATTTTTATTATTTTTTCCCTTGGTCCTTATAAAGGAAGTGTAACATCAATCTCACCCACAAGTGCATCTATAGCTACTCTTTTCTGCTGGAGTGTATCCCTGTCTCTTATAGTTACTGTACCATCCTCCAGTGTATCAAAATCTATGGTTACACAATAAGGAGTTCCTATTGCATCCTGTCTTCTATACCTTCTTCCGATGGCATCCTTTTCATCATACTGACAATTAAAGTGCTTCTTCAGCGTACTATACACATCTCTTGCAGCAGTTGTTAATTCCTCTTTATTTTTCAATAGGGGTAATACAGCCACTTTAACAGGAGCAAGTGAAGGATGCAATTTCATAACAATCCGTGTTGATTCCTTACCATCTGCATCAGGTACTGTTTCTTCCTGTAATGCATTGCTCACCTGGGCCAGGAACATTCTGTCACATCCGATAGAAGTTTCCACAACATAAGGGACATAACTTTCATTCAATTCCGGATCGAAGTAGGTCATCTTTTTACCTGATAATTCAGAATGTGATCCAAGATCAAAGTCTGTTCTTGAGTGGATGCCTTCTAATTCTCTGAATCCAAATGGAAATTCAAATTCAATATCAACTGCAGCATTGGCGTAATGTGCGAGATTATCATGATCGTGGTACCTTAACTTACTTTCTGGAGTACCTAAAGCTTTGTGCCAATTCAATCTCGTTTCTTTCCAGTATTCATACCATTTCATTTCTACGCCAGGGCGAATAAAGAATTGCATCTCCATCTGTTCAAATTCCCGCATACGGAATATGAATTGTCTGGCAACGATCTCATTTCTGAAGGCCTTGCCTATCTGTGCAATACCAAATGGAATCTTCTGCCTGGTTGATTTCTGAACATTCAGGAAATTGACAAATATTCCCTGTGCTGTTTCAGGTCTCAGGTATAGCTTACCTTCTTCACCGGCAATATTCCCAAGCTGAGTAGAAAACATCAGGTTAAACTGTCGAACTTCAGTCCAGTTTCTCGATCCACTTTCTGGACAAGCGATATCATACTCTTCTATCTGGGCCTTGAGGTCGCCCATGTTCTCGTCTCTCATAGCATCAGCCAATCGCTTCAGTATTGCATCGATTTTATTCTGTCGATCTACGATTCTTGGATTGGTAGTCCTGAATTGATTTTCATCAAATGCATCACCAAATCTCTTTCTGGCTTTTGCAACATCTTTCCTGATCTTAATTTCTATTTTTTCTGCATATCCTTCAATCAATTGATCTGCACGATATCTTTTCTTGGAATCTTTGTTGTCAATCAATGGATCATTGAATGCGTCTACGTGACCTGAAGCTTTCCAAGTCTTCGGATGCATAAATATTGCCGCATCAATTCCTACAATGTTTTCATGCATATTAACCATTGACTTCCACCAATATTCTTTGATGTTGTTCTTAAGTTCTACACCATAAGGACCGTAGTCATATACAGCACTGAGGCCATCATATATTTCGCTGGATTGATAGATGAATCCGTATTCTTTACAATGGGAGATTAACTGTTTGAAGTCCATATTCCTTTTTTGTATTTAAAGCCCAATCATCAAGGGCATTATCTTTTAACAAATTAAGCCTGCAAATGTATGGAAAGTAAACGTCTCCAGCGTGATTATGTCCATCAAAAAGGAATGCTACATTATAATAATATCAGAGTCTTCTTACAGGCCTTGTTATAATCGCCTGAAAGAATTACTTTACAAAAGTTCAAATTCACGTTTTTAATTGGAAATGAAATACAGGACCAGCAAAGTTGAATCTTATGATTTTCTCGCAGCAGGAAGTGTTTTGTATTCTGCTCCTGGTATTCCTAATTTTCCTGTACGACTGGGAAACGAAATCTTTAATCGATGCCTTGGCCATTATGGCACTGGCAACTCAATAAGACTTTATGACCCTTGTTGTGGTGGCGGATATTTATTAACTACCATTGCTCTATTAAATGGAAAATCAATTTCTCACATTTTTGCTTCAGATATCGACACCAGGGCATTAAAGTGGGCGAGAAAAAATCTTTCATTGCTTTCAATGGATGGAATTAATGCTCGGAAAAGGCAATTGACAGAATTATTTCAAACCTATGGAAAGGATTCTCACAGATCTTCTCTTTTGCACATAGAAAGGTTGATGTCCCTTGTGACTGATGATGATTTTGATATATCTGTAGAGTGCTTTCAATACGATATTTTAAATAACTCAGGTTCCTTTACATCTGAAACAGATATCATCATTACAGATGTACCTTATGGCAACCTGGTTCAATGGTCACAAGAATCCGGAATTGATAAAATGCTAGAGCAATTAAAGAAGACCATGCATAAGGATTCAATCATCGCCATCATCCATGATAAATATCAAAAAAGAACAAACCAGGATTATAAAAGGCTTGAGAAATTTAAAGTCGGCAAAAGAGTAACTGAGATATTGAAATTAAAGTAATAAAAACCAATTAAGATGACCTCCAAAAAATTAGTAGAAAAATGGTTCGAATGTTGGAACACAGGTGATTACCAGAATATTCCAATTAGTGAATCATTTATACACACCAGTCCATTCGGGTCGACCCAGGGAAGAAAGGCATATCTGAATCTAATCAATAAAAATGAAGATAAATTCACTGGATACACATTTACCATCCACGATGCCATCTATGAAGCCGATAAAGCGTGTGTTAGATACACAGGAACTCAAGGTGAGTTTTACCTTGATGTCAGTGAGTGGTATTATATAAAGGATAATTTAATTGATAAGATCTATGCATATTATCATATCGGGGAGATTAGGAAGGAACGACAACTAAATTCTTAATTGATAGTGCAAATAAACTGTCTGAAAAACCAAATAATCACAGATATCATCCATTGACGTATTTCTGGTTTGCAATTAACTTCTTAAGGTTAACTTGCTGGAAAGAAACACCATCATGTACAGAGTAATTTATTTCATATTCTTCTTTGCAGTAACTTTATCAGTATACGCACAATCTTGTTTCCTTGTAAAAGTTGATAATCTTAGAGTAAGAAATGAACCTGGTCTTTCAAGCCAAACAATATTTATACTAGAAGAAGGAAGTATTATTGAATCTACCGGTCCAATAAGTGACATAAAAGAAGAAGTCGAGTTAAGAGGAATCATATACAGAGCTCCATTCTATCAAATCAAGTTTGCAGATAACAGAAAAGGGTGGGTTTATGGTGCTGCCACTCAACAGATTTCTGAATTCAACTTGTCTAAAGACACCAGGATGCTGTTATCAAAATTTTATAAATATCTTTTACAAATAGGCCATCAATCACTTGAAAATGGTGGTAAAGCATATGAATATTTTAATGATCAATCTGCAGGGTTAAATGAAATTGAGACCACAGCAATGTCGATAATTTTAGAAAGCTATATGCTTGAGCTTTCAGAAGAACTTTATGATCTTTTAAGTGATCTCACTTATCCGGATATGTCTATAGAAGCGTTTTTGCAAAGTGATGAACCCATATTTCAACAACTCCGAAGAAATGGGTTGAAACCTGTTGCAATGGAAGGAAGTTTCTATCCTGAAATTGATTATCAATATCTAAATGATGAGGTAAGATCCAAAGTAACAATGGCATACCTTCATTATGTAAATAGAATCATCAGTGATAAACTCATTCCTCTTGAAAGTGATGGTGGCATTATAATCCCTATTGAAGACGTTGCAACCAGAGCAATGAAGTGGAAAGAATTTAATTATAAATTCCCTAACTTTCCTTTGAAAGAGAAATGTGATGCCATTGAGAAACATTTAAAACTTCTTGTCTTAACAGGTATGGATAACACCCCGGCATTCAACTGGGAGGATAAGGTAGAAGAAAATTTTAATGATGCGTGGCAAAAGATCATCAGGGAATATCCCAATGATGAATTTACTCAAGACCTAATTGCTTACACATTGATAATAAAAGACAATAGTGGTATGAAATCTCCCAAGCTAGAAACAATATTGAAGAAATATTATACCGACTATATGTTGTTTTATTGATATCATTAAGATTATAGACCCAAAATGGATTTAAGATATTCCTCGTCTGTATCACCACCGGCAAAATCATCGAATGCCTTATCTGTGACACGGATGATGTGATCTGCAATGAAAGGAGCCCCTTCCTCTGCACCCTGCTCAGGAGACTTAATACAACATTCCCATTCCATCACTGCCCATCCATCGAATCCATACTGAGACAACTTAGTGAAGATAGATTGGAAATCCACCTGGCCGTCGCCTAATGATCGAAATCTTCCAGCTCGATTAACCCAGGATTGATATCCACCGTATACGCCTACCCTGCCACTGGGATTGAATTCAGCATCCTTCACATGAAAAGCCCTGATGCGCTCGTGGTATAAATCGATATACTCCAGATAATCTAATTGCTGAAGTACAAAATGGCTCGGATCATACAATAGGCATGCCCTGGGATGATTGTTCACCTTTTCCAAAAACATCTCGTAACTCACTCCATCATGCAGGTCTTCCCCAGGATGGACTTCGTAACACACATCCACCCCACACTCATCAAAATGGTCAAGAATTGGTTTCCATCTCCTGGCAAGTTCAGTGAATCCCATATCCACCAATCCATCCGGACGTTGAGGCCAGGGATACATCATCGGCCATAATAAAGCTCCCGAAAAAGTAGCATGGGCTTTCAATCCGAGATTCTTGCTTGCTGATCCTGCCCACTTTACTTGTTGAACTGCCCATTCTGTTCTCGCATTAGGATTGTTTTTTACCTCTTCTGCTGCAAACCCATCAAACATCTGATCATAAGCAGGGTGAACTGCGACCAGCTGGCCTTGAAGGTGGGTAGAAAGTTCAGTAATCTCAAGTCCATAAGTGGCCACCTTGCCTTTAAGCTCATCACAATAAACCTTACTTTCAGCTGCTGTCTGAAGATCAATCAAACCACTTTCCCAGGTAGGGATCTGAATACCTTTATACCCTAGTGATGCTACCCATTCACAGATGGATTCCAGTGAATTAAAAGGTGGCTCATCACCCATGAATTGTGCTAAAAAAATTGCAGGACCTTTAATTGTCTTCATAATAGGAATATTGTTGAATAATCTGGAGGCGAAAGATAGGATTTGTAATAGAATATATCAAGAGAATCAATGCTTACCGATCAGCACATCTTACACAGCGGCTGCTTTCAGGCATAAAGATCAGTCTTCCTTCTCTTATCGGGTGCTTACACATAGCACAAAGACCAAATCCAGGAGTATCAATTTTGCTTAGTGCTACTTTTAGTTTTGATAATTTTTCCTTTTTATTTCTTAAAGCCGCTTCCACCACACTCTTATTATTGATGGCATCCATCCTTGAAACCCTACCAATAGAATTTTCAGGACTTACTGGTGCAGACATGTCTTCAAGGTCAACAATTTCTTCTTCAGATTTATTGATGAGCTCTGTAATTTTTTTCTTTAATGCTTCTTTATCAATCATCTTTCAAAGGTATTTACTATTTATCATCTTTTGCACAAAAGCTCAGGAACCGATTTAAGTTTTGATTTATTGTGTTGAGAAATGTAAAATTTGGACATATCGGAAGAATTAAGCATGCCATTTTAAAATATGTGTTAAATAAATTGATAAACCCTCGATTCATTTGTATATTAATTGTCCCGATCGAAAGATAGGGGACGAATTGATTATGTAGAAAAACTCCAACCTGTGGGACAATTAAGATGGACATATCTTGATGACTTCGGTGGTAAATACAATGTAGGATTATACCACGGTGAAAATTCAGGCCACGTCATGCTGTATGTAAACTCCAGCATTGTCCTTATTGATTTTTCTATAAAAGACACTAAAAAATACTCCCTCTTCATAGGAGAAGAGCTCTGTGATTTAACACTGGAAAAGAAGAATGGGAATTTCTCCTATGGTCTAGTCCCTAATACAGAAGTAGATACCAGACTTAACCAGCTCCGGCGACGCATTAATATCCGAGACAATATCAAGACTTGCTTTATGGGATTCTTGCTGGTTGTTCTTATTCTAAGTATAAACTTTTTCTTATCTAGCTGCAGTTAGTAAGAACGATATCAATCCACCACTGTATATTTGCCAATACTTTTATCTATCGAAAGGATATAATGGATTCTAATTTAATATTACATATTGAGGCTTTGATTTTTATTTCCAGGGATTCAATTTCAGAATCTGAAATAAAGGATACCCTAAATCATGCTTTTGAAACAAAGGTTCCTATCAAGGATATCACTGATGCAATTGAACAGCTACAACAGAAATATCAGGCAGATGAATATGCCTTCGAGCTTGCTAGGATCGGAGGGGGATATAAATTCATAACCAAAGGCGCATATTACGATACACTGGCCAGTTATCTTAAGCAATCCACCAAGAAGAGGCTTTCCACAGCAGCTCTGGAGACATTATCGTTAATTGCTTACAAGCAACCGGTGACCAAAAGTGAAATTGAAAAGATCAGAGGTGTTAATTGTGACTACAGCATCCAGAAACTTTTAGATAAAGAACTTGTTGAAATTACTGGAAGAAGCGACGGACCTGGAAGGCCCTTGATTTATGCAACGAGTCAGAAGTTCATGAATTACTTTGGAATCGCTGATCTGCATGAGTTACCTAAGACAAGAGATTTTAAAATAGCAGATCAGGAAATCGGAGAAGCGGCACCCATTGAAGAGTCCGCCTACATTATAAATTTATCAGAAGAAGAAGAAGAATGAACAAAAAAGAAGATGTTTTAATTAATCGGGTTGCCAACAGTGGCCTGATCACCCTAAACCTCGAGGACCATTATCCTAAAAATGATATGGTCACCTTCGACATTAAGGATTATCTTTTTCACGAACTGATACTGAAAGAAAAGGACTTCAGGATGGCTTTAAAAGAGCTCGACTGGCAACAATATCAAAATAAAATTCTCCTTGTTTTATGTTCTACGGATGCCATTATTCCGGTATGGGCATACATGTTGATCACAGGATATGCTGAAGGGATTGCAGCAGATATATTTGCGGGAAGCAAAGAAGAATATCTTAAAGCTCATTACTACAAAGTAATTAAGGATATGGATCTATCTGAGTATAAAGAAAAGAGAATTGTAATTAAAGGATGTAGCAATCGTCCGGTCCCTGCAGCTGCATATCTTCAGCTGACTCAAGGACTCAAACCACATGCTCAGAGCATCATGTACGGAGAACCCTGTAGTACCGTTCCAATATTTAAGAGACCACGTTCGTTAAAAAAGTAGAAAAGTTAAAAGCCCTTTGTGATATGTCAAAGGGCTTTTTATTTTCGTATAATTATCATAGAAGTGTTTTTACAAGAAAACTACTACCTAACCTTTTAATTTCGATTATAATGGAAAGAAGATTTTCAATATTTGCTTTTGGTGCAGCTCTAATATTTACAGCACTCATTACCTTATCATATACAATGGAAGGTACTGAAGAAGAAGTAGTCTCAAAGGTGGAAAATTTTGATTTGCCACAGATTGTGAAACCCATAAAGCTTAAAAGTGTATATACCTGGGCTGGAGAAGAAGTTCCAAACACGCCTGATACCAGGGAGCGGATTGACAGGGAATTACTTGTGAATGCTTACTGGCACAGCTCTACCATACTGAACATTAAAATGGCAAATAAATATTTTCCCACCATAGAACGGATTCTGGCAGAAGAAGGCGTACCCGATGACTTCAAGTACCTGGCTGTTGCAGAAAGTAACCTGAGAAATGTCACTTCATCAGCAAGCGCCAAGGGGTATTGGCAATTCAGGAAGCTAGCCGGAAAAGAGTGGGGTCTAGAAATCAATAGTGAAGTAGATGAAAGGTACCACATCGAGAAGTCCACCAGGGCAGCAGCTAAATATCTCAAGTGGTTAAAAAGAAAATTTGGGACCTGGAACACTGCTTCTGCAGCTTACAATGTAGGGCCTACTAATATGACACGTCTACTCAGGTCTCAAAAAGAAGAAAGCTTTTATGATCTGAATATCAATGAAGAAACCTCGAGATATCTCTTTAGATTGATCGCCTTTAAAGAAATATTGAGTAATCCTTCTGCTTTTGGGTTTTATATTGACCAGGAGGACCTCTATGAACCTATTGATAATGTATACACCGTTGAAGTAAGTGAGTCCATAACCAGTATGAAGGATTTTGCCGCGAAATACGGAATTTCATACAGAACCCTGAAATATTATAACCCTTGGTTGATTGACAACAAACTTACAGTGAAGAAAAACACCTATTATATCAACATTCCCCGGACCTGATATTGACCATTCCAATTACTGGAATTAATTGGATATTTTAGGAAAATAGACTTATTTCATGCACCTTCGCACACTTAATGTGCATCTCAATACGTATGTATATTATCTGAAATCAAATCGAATAAATCCATTAAAATGACAAAGAATATCATACTGGCATTCAGCCTGATATTGACCATTGTTGCTTGTTCTAAGAAAGTGGCCGTAATAGACCCACAAGAAGAGCAGGTACAATCTAAGGTTACTGAAACTAAATCATTAACTGAAATTCCTAAAGATGAGAGATTGATTTCCGGTGTACTGGAAAATGGGATGAAATACTATATTCAGCAAAACGCAAAGCCTGAGAACAGAGCAGAACTCAGACTTGTAGTAGATGCAGGATCAGTCCTTGAAGATGAAGACCAATTGGGATTGGCCCACTTCGTTGAGCATATGGCCTTTAACGGAACTAAGAATTTTAACAAGCAGGAATTGGTCAATTATCTTGAAAGTGTAGGAACCCGCTTTGGGCCTGACCTAAATGCCTATACATCATTTGATGAGACCGTGTATATGTTGCAAGTTAGGACAGATAGCATGGAATTATTCGATAAGGGAATGTTGATCATTAGTGACTGGGCATCCGGAGTGAGCTTTGAGCATCAGGAAATTGATAAAGAAAGAGGTGTTGTAGAGTCAGAATGGAGGAGCAGATTATCACCTGAACAAAGGATGCAGAAGATCACCTTCCCCATACTCTATGAAGGATCGAGATACGCTGAAAGATTACCAATAGGTGATCCGGAAATCATCAACAACGCTGATTATTCTTCAGTAAAGAGATTTTATCGAGACTGGTATCGACCTGATCTGATGGCAGTTGTTGTCGTAGGTGATATCGACCCTATGGATGTTGAAAGTAAAATCAAAAGCCTTTTCAGTCCTATCCCTCAGCCACTTTCACCGAGAAACCGTGAAAGATATAATGTGCCGGCTGTACCAGGAACATCCGTTGCCATCGCTTCAGATAAGGAAGCATCCTTTACCAATGTGCAGATCATGACCAAGCTTCCTAAGATTAAAACCAAGGACCTGGATGATTATAGAGAATCTTTGAAGCGGTCCATGTACAATGGAATGTTGAGCGCCAGGCTTTCTGAAATCGGTCAGGAAGCTAATCCTCCTTTCATTTTTGCATCCTCAGGATATGGTGGCAATGTAGGTGATATAGATGCCTATTCGTCATTTGCGATGGTACCAGAAGGGAAAGCTGATGAAGCACTGGAAAGATTATTGGTCGAAAACAAAAGGGTACTTGACCATGGATTCACAGAAGGAGAGCTTGAAAGACAAAAGAAGAGAATGATGGAAAGTGCGGAACGTAGATATAAGGAAATGGATAAGACCAATAGCGGATCTCTGGCTATGAGATATGTTTACCACCATCTCAATGATAGCCCCATCCCTTCTCCTGCACAGATCGTAGAATTATATGAAAAGTATCTTCCAAACATCGATGTTTATGAAGTCAATGCACTTCCGGAACAATGGATTACTGATGAAAACAGAGTAGTTGTCATTACGGGACCTGAAAAACAAAGCAATCCTCTGCCTACAGAAGATGAGGTAAGGGCCATTCTTGAAAAGGCTTCATCAATCTCTTTAGAACCTTATGAAGATGAAGTAATAGAAGGTCCTCTGCTAGATGTAGAGTTGAGTACGGTAGCAATAGAAAAAGAAATACTCAATGAAGCCACTAATATTCTTCAATTAACCCTGGCCAATGGAGTAAAAGTAAACTTGAAGTCAACAGACTTCAAAAACAATGAGGTCCTTCTATCAGCAACCAGTGAAGGCGGTTCTTCATTATACAGTGATGAAGAATATTTTAATGCTTATGCTGCTGCAAGTATCGTAAGGGAATCAGGAATCGGTAAGTTTACTAATGTCCAGCTGCAGAAATTAATGTCCGGGAAGTCAGCTAATGTCAGCCCTTTCATAGGAAGTTATAGTGAAGGTATGTCAGGATATGCCACTCCTGAAGATGTAGAAGAAATGTTTAAGATGGTATATCTGTACTTCACTGACATCAGAAATGACAAGGAAGCATTTGAGTCATATATTACCAAGCAATTGGGGATATATGAAAACCTGAAAGCAAATCCTAATTTCTACTTTTCTGACTATGTCAATAAAATCAAATACAGGAATAATCCAAGGGTGGGATTTCCTTCAGAACAAAAATGGAAAAGCGTAAATCATGAGGAAGCACTTACGATGTACAAGGATCGATTTGCAGATGCTTCAGATTTTACTTTTACCATCGTAGGAGCGTTCGATGTAGAGGAAATGAAAATGCTTACGCAAAAATATTTAGGAAATCTACCTTCAATTAATCGGGAAGAAACTTACAACGATCTGGGCCTCATCCCAATTTCCGGAAATATTAATAAAAGAATTAAAAAAGGTGAGGCTCCTAAGACCCAGGTTCAAATGTATTACCATGGGCCTTTTGAGTACAATGAGGATAATAGCTATCGATTGAGTTCTATGATTGAATACATGAGAATTAAATTACGTGAGGAGCTAAGAGAAGATAAAGGAGGCGTTTATGGTGTGAATATCTACGGTGGAGGCAGCAAGATGCCAAATGAAGTTTACAACATCACCATTTCCTTCAATAGTGATCCCGGAAGAACAGATGAATTAATTGAAGCCGCTAAAGCTGTTATCCAGACAGCTAAACGAGAAGGACCTTCAGAAGAAGACCTAAATAAGGTTAAGGAGATCCAAAGACAGGCCAAGATTAAGAACATGAAAGAAAACAGATATTGGTCGCGCCAGATAGAGAGCAAGATCAGGTATGAACAAGACCTTGAATCAATCATGATGCCGGCATTTGAGTTAAAGCTTAATTCTCTGACAACTGAAGACATCAAAGATTATGCAAGAAAGTATTTCAGTTCTAATAATTATATGCAGATCGTTATGGATCCAGCAGATAAGCCACAGAATTAGGAAGTAAATAAGCACTTAAAAATAAAGGGAAATGCTGCATAAGTATTTCCCTTTATTTTTTTAACTCACAGGAGCCAATTTAATCTCAATCCCATCAATATCAGGATTTACTCTTATCTGACATCCTAGTCTTGAATTATCTTCTACAAAGAATGCCTGATCCAACATGTCTTCTTCATCTTCAGATGGTTCGGGTAATTCATGGTCAGATTCAACATACATATGACAGGAAGCACAGAGAGCCATTCCTCCACAAATCCCTTCTACAGGCAATTCATATGACCGACATACTTCCATGAGGTTTAAACCCATACCTAAAGGTGCTTCAAGGTTGTGTTCCACTCCCTCTCTGTCCGTAACTTTGATTTTGATATTGTCATCCATAACTTTACTCCTCGAATCCATTCACCCCGGCAACCGTCGTGTATTTAAAACTTAGCTTCTGATCAGGATAGATATATTTAAATGCAGACTGAGCCATCAAGGTTCCTTCGTGGAATCCGCAAAGTATTAATTTTAATTTACCTGGGTAGGTATTAATATCCCCAATAGCGTAAATTCCAGGAATTCCGGTACTGTAATCCCTGGTATCTACAACGATGGCATTTTTGTCAATATTTAACCCCCACTCACCGATGGGTCCCAACTTGGGAGAAAGACCGAATAAAGGAATGAAATTATCTACTTCCTGTGCAAATTCTCCCATTTCCTTTTGCTTCACAACTACTTCCTTTAATACCCCATTCCCATTTAATCCTATGGCCTGAGCCTCAGTGATGAGATTAACCTTTTTATCCTTTGCAAGTTGCATCACTTTTTCTACACTGTCAAGAGCTCCCCTGAAACTTTTCCTTCTATGAATGAGTGTAACCTCTTCAGCAATGTCGCTGAGCAAGATGGTCCAATCAAGAGCAGAATCTCCTCCTCCTGCAATTAAGAGCTTCTTACCTTTATACACAGCAGGATCCCTGATGATATAGTCAATCCCTTTATCTTCAAATTCTTCAATTCCTTCAATAGGTGGCTTGCGAGGTTCAAAACATCCAAGACCACCCGCAATTGCAATTACTGGGGCTTCAATCTGTGTGCCGCGGTTGGTAGTAACACGATACATTTTTTCTCCAACCTTATCCAACTTCTCCGCTCTTTCACCAAGGGTAAATCCCGGCTTAAAGGGGGCAATTTGCTCCAATAAGTTATCGACCAATTCTCCGGCCAGGATGCTTGGGTAGCCTGGGATATCATAGATGGGCTTCTTGGGGTAGATTTCTGTTAATTGTCCACCAGGTTGTCCCAGTGCATCAACCAGGTGACACTTTAATTTCAAAAGTCCTGCTTCGAATACTGTAAACAATCCAACCGGCCCGGCCCCTATTATGAGAATGTCTGTTTTAATCATGCTTGCAAAAATATCGGTTTAATCCTAATTATTAAATGGTGAAATACCTAAAATCAGTTTTATTTGTCGGTGATTTCTATCACAGACGTGCCTGATATCAACCATCAACAAGATCATTTACCAGGACAAATGTGCAAATTGTCCTTTAAATATCCATTCAAAAGACAACTCATAACTAAGTAAAATGGTTCTAATAGGACAGAAAACAAACTACATGTCCAGAATTCTCATTTATTCTTTAATGATTCTTACCACATTTATATTGATCCAATGTGGCAAAGATGATCCTATTATAGAAATTCCGGAGGAGGAAATGGAGATGGAAAAAGACACCACAACAGGAGAAGAAAATATAGAAAGATTCTATCGTACAGATAACTATATAGTTGATGACATTGCGGTAGAAGTTTACATTCCCAGTGATTATGATTCTACTCAACAATATCCGGTCATTTACCTGAATGATGGAGATTTAATGGCTGAAGTATATGCTCAGATGATCAATTTTGAAGCAGATCCTTTTATCATGGTGGGGCTTTCTGATGATCGGAAAAGAGCGGAGCGGTTTTTACCTTATTTTGACCAATGGGTTGAAGACAATGTAGGTGAATATACTCCCAAAGCAGATGAATATTCCAGATCCATTGTAGAAGAAGTAATACCATTTGTAGAGAGTGAATACAGCATTTTAGCCAGAAAGAGAGCTATTTTTGGAATATCATTTGGAGGAATCCATGCTACCTGGATTGCAATAAGGTACCCTCAGGTATTTTCTTTTGTAGGGGCGATATCTCCTTCTTATTGGGTGGCAGGGAAATCTATTTACAATGAGCCGCTATTCAAGTTAAATCCGGGGGGATTTAATATTCCGACTACTTTCTATATAGATCGTGGTACTGCTGAGTGGGAAAACTATTTAACTTTTATAGAATTATTGAAAGAGGAAGGCCTTGTGTATGGTCAGACCATCTATTATTACGAAGTAATAGGTGCTGATCATGAGATGACAGATTGGACATTTAGAATTGAAGTTCCATTCCGATTATTTATGGAAGGTACAACGACTGCAACGGAAGTCAAAATGGATGTATCTTCTTATTGTGTAGAGATATGGGATGAGCCCGGAGTTAAATACGGTAGGATCAATCCACTTTTAACCTTTAACAATGGTGTGAAATATTCTGCTACTTCAGAAGCAACTTACACCATCACACAAGGAACTGGTCAGGTTATTAATGACGGTAGTTATTTTATAAACCAGGGTACATCTTTAACCGTGGATGTTAAATACCAGGACTTTGAGACAACCATCGAATTGAACAAGTGTAATTAATATCTGGTTAGATCAATCTTCTTATTGTAAGTCTTTTAGTTTATATTTATTGGTTTTATTGAACCGAGAGACATAGACTATGCTTGCTAAGACTTTTGCCGCCGCCGTTCACGGAGTAGATGCAACCACCATTACTGTAGAAGCCCATGCCGGAGGGAATGTACAGACCGGAAGTAATTTTTTCCATCTGGTCGGATTACCGGATAGTGCCGTTAAGGAAGGATTCCAGCGTGTAGATGCTGCTATTAAAAATTCAGGTTATAGAATACCAAGAGTCCGGCTCGTCATCAATCTCGCTCCAGCTGATATCCGGAAAGAAGGTGCAGCATATGATTTGCCCATTGCTTGTGGTGTATTGGCTGCTGTTGGAGCCATCAATGGTGAGAAAATGGAAGAATATATGATCATGGGTGAACTTGCCCTCAATGGAGATCTCCGACCAATCAAAGGTGCCTTACCCATTGCCATTCAAGCAAGAAAAGAGAAATTCAAAGGCTTATTGGTTCCACATCAGAATGCCAAGGAGGCAGCCATTGTCAGCGATCTTCCAGTGTATGGCATAAAGACATTGGCAGAAGCCATTGCTTTTCTGGATGGTCAGCAGGAACTAAAGCCCATCGAACACGACACCAGGGAAATGTTTGAGTCCAATATCAGCGATTACGCTGTAGACTTTTCTGATGTAAAAGGACAGGAAAATATCAAACGGGCACTGGAAATTGCCGCTGCAGGAGGCCACAATGCCATCCTGATCGGGCCTCCCGGAGCTGGAAAAACGATGCTGGCCAGAAGATTACCTACCATTCTGCCTCCCTTAAATCTTCATGAAGCCCTGGAAACGACCAAGATCCATTCTGTAGCTGGATTGATGGGAAGTGAATCTTCATTGATCACCGTAAGACCATTCAGATCACCACACCATACTATTAGTGATGTGGCCCTTGTAGGAGGAGGCTCCAATCCCAATCCCGGAGAGATCAGTCTCGCACACAATGGTGTGCTTTTCCTGGATGAATTACCGGAGTTTAAGCGGAGTGTACTGGAAGTGTTGCGACAACCGATGGAGCAACGAAAGGTGACCATTTCCAGGGCCAAGATTTCTGTCGATTTTCCATCGAATTTTATGCTTCTTGCCTCTATGAATCCTTGTCCCTGTGGATACTACAACCATCCAGAGAAGGAATGTGTCTGTGGCCCCGGAATCGTGAAAAAATACCTTAATAAAATTTCGGGTCCCCTACTCGACCGCATTGACCTTCATGTAGAGGTGACCCCTGTTTCGTATGATGAATTATCATCCTATCAATACAACAGTGAAACCAGCAAGGACATTGTCACACGAGTCATGACAGCTCGAAAGATTCAACAAGATCGATTCAAAGATGTAAAGGGTGTATTCTCCAATGCCCAGATGTCGAGCAGGATGGGAAGAGAGATCTGCACGCTCAACCAGGCAGGATCGACCTTATTGAAGACAGCCATGCAGAAGCTCCAACTTTCAGCGAGAGCCTTCGACCGGATCTTAAAAGTATCACGGACAATAGCCGACCTTGCAGGAACAGAAGAAATCATGATCGAGCACCTCGCTGAAGCCATTCAGTATCGAAGCCTGGATCGCGAAGGATGGGCAGGGTAAGTTGAGTAGACAGTCGCAGATTACAGTGAGCAGCTATTTGAAGTGATTATTTATGTCGCTATTTGAAGTATTTACTTCAAATCAATATCACATCTTTTAGATAAAATACCCGATCCAAAAATCCAAACCCCCTTCTTTTCCTGTATACAATAACAGACAACAATTTCTTCATTTCTTAAAAACACTGTTATGAGATTCTTACTCCTGATGCTCACCCTTGCTTTTACGATCACATTTGCAGAAGCACAATCCAGTAAACCCTTCCTCGGCATCACAAGCAACAAAGTACATCCTAAAAAAGCTAAAAAACTAGGATTCGATCAGGCTTATGGTTCATATATTACTAAGGTATCCGAAGGAACAGCGGCGGAAGCAGCAGGCCTGAAACCATTCGATTATGTGACTCAAATAGGAGACTTTCCGATAGATGAAGAAACCAACCTGGCACATGCTCTTAACAATTACAAAGCCGGAGAAATAACCACTGTTTCTTTCATAAGAAATGGACAAGCCCAGACCAGGAATATTGCCCTGGGAAGCGTCAGCAATCGCACGCATGATTCAAGACCGGATGAGGAAGATCCCTTCCTGGGAGTTCATGAATCCCATAACAGATTAGCAGGAGTTGACGGAGTGCCTGTCAATATTTCCTCTAATACCACTGCTGATTACATTGGTATGGAGGATGGAGATATCATTACTCAAATAGACGATTATCCTGTGATTGACTGGCATGATATGACGGCAGCGATTGATAATAGGATGCCTGGAGAAAATATTGCAGTAACGGTGTGGCGAGATGGAGAGGAAATGACCATGGAAGGTCGCATTAAGTCGGAGGAGCACGATGCACCCATTGACCGAATGATCGACATGGAATACATGGAGGTGACCTATGCAGATATGGAAGAGGAAGAAATGGAAGTAGTTGAAGAAATCCTCGAGGAGGACATCAGCGAGATGCCGGAATTGATAGTGGAAGATCTTAAGTTATTCCCCAATCCCAATATTGGGCAATTCAACCTGACATTTGAAGTGCCGGGACAGGGAGATGTATTTATTATGGTGTATTCTTCACAAGGTGAATTGATCATCAATGAAAACCTTCCCAACTTCAGCGGCAGGTTCAATCAATCTTATGACCTGGGTGTCAATCCTGCAGGAACCTATTACTTAATGGTGAGACAAGGAAATAATGTCATGTCCAAAAAAATAATTGTAGCCAGGAGCTAATCCTAGTTAAGTCGGGTATTACATATATGCCGGTGCTGAATGGTACCGGCATTTTTTATTATTCTAATTCCAATACATACCACTCAATTTCCTCCACAGGAAGATTAGGTCGTCGTCCTGTGTCTACCGGGCCGTAATTCTTTGACAGGTAATCAACAATAACTTTTCGATCTTTTCCGAGTGCGGGAAGCCCTTGGGTCTTTTGCATCCAGGTCAACATCTGATCCCAGCCTTCAGCAGTTGCTTTGTTCTGGGTGATAAGTGCTGAAGAATGACAACTCAGACACACCTTTTTCACCGTTGAGAATCCTACTCCATAAGCCAGTCCAGTTTCCTGGTGGATTCCGTTGACCACTTCCCTTGTCTCAGATTTTTCATATTGTTTGAGAGGTTGTGACTTCACTTCTATAGAGTGAGTAAAATTATTCCACATCTCAGAAATATGGTCTTCAGCAAGCATAAAGATCAGTCCAAAAACAATAACCAACGATAAAATAGAAATGCCACGGATGACCATCCTCAGTGTCAGCCAGAAAAACCTGTCCATCTGCTCCTCTATTTGTTTCCGGTCCTTGCTCATACTACTTTGACAGCTATGCGGTGACAGGCATTGTTGAGGTAACCCTTAGGATTCCATCCCGGCAATATGATGGGTTGAGTAGCTCCACGATCATCAGTGGCTTTGGCCCATACTTCATAATATCCCCTTTCTGGAAATGTAACTGAAGCATTAAAGTCCTGCCATGCGTATCGATTATCACCCGCCTTTACAATGCATCGATTCCAGCTTTTGCCAAAGTCTATGGAATATTCAACCTGACTGATCCTTGGTGCAGAAGTCCATGCATGACCTCGGATGGGTAGTTGTTGCCCCTGGGTGATCATCGCTCCAGTCTTAGGATAGGTGATGATGGACTTGACCGGCATATCCTCAATGATGCACATGTCTTCATCTGCTACCTTGGTCCCTGGTGCTACTGGTTTGCATGGTACCCTATACGATTGGCCTCCCATTTTATTTCCGTCATGTTCCTTGTTGCGGATCACCAGGCGATTCAACCACTTGCCAGAGCAAGACGCCGGATATCCCCCGAATACCAATCTCAATGGATATCCATTCAATTCCGGAAGGTCTTCACCATTCATCTGCAAGGCAATCAGGCTCTCCGGTTCCAGTGCCTTTTTCATAGGTACTCCCCTGGAGATGGATTGCTTAGATGGATCCCCGGAAAGGTGTATGTCCGCTCCATAATAACCTACATATACCGCATCATTTTTGAATCCTACATCGTTAAGCACATCTCTTAACCGCACTCCTGTCCATTCAGCACAGCCTACTGCCCCCGTGCTCCATTGATTACCCTTGGCAGGTGGATTGAATTCACTACGACCATTGCCACCACACTCCAGGGTAAGCTTAAGTGTAACTTCTTTAAATCTGGATTTTAACTCCTGGAGGGTGTAGGTCTTTTTTTCTCTGGCAGATTCTCCTTCTATGGTGAGTGTCCAATTTTCTACATCTACTTTGCTTGGAGGAATGCCATTGTTCCGAACAAAGAATAACTCTCGAGGCGTGATGGAAGGATCCAAAAGATGAGCCGGAGTCTCTGCGTTGATCGGACGATCGTTTAATACCTTCATCTCGGAAGACTTTCCTGGAAGGTCTGCATCATATAATGCAATGGGTACCATTCCGGCTGGTAAATACTTTCCGTACACCATTTCCATCCCAATCAATGTTGAGAATAGACTCAGAGTGGATTTTTTAATGAAGGTTCTTCTATCTGCCACTATTTGATCCTTTTATTTATGTCTTCAAGGATATAAAAAAATTCGCAAGAGGTCAGGAGACTTTTGCTTAAAGTTAGGCAGAAATTCTATTCTCCTATTTTAAAGTAAGATGTTCTCATTGATCCACTAAAATAAAATATGGGTGGAAATCTCCCGATAAGATTTATGGATATTCATTTTATTTACCACTTAGTGCATTAAGAAAACACTAAGATTCACTAAGGTTTATAATTTTTATTACATCCGTAGTATCTGAGTGCTCTTAGTGATTCCTTGTGTCCTTAGTGGTAAAGGGCATGAAAGATTTTTTTAACAAGATTGTAACATATTTTATTCTCCTCCCGTCTATCCAATGTAACAACCCAAGCTCACCACAGCATTTAATTACTCATTAAACAAAATCGAAATGAAGCATTTATTTCTACTGGCTTTGCTATGCCTTACAGTGACCCTGACCACAGGGCAGAATGTGATAGAAAAACACTACCAAAATTACGTTGAGCAGGAAGATATTACTGAAGTTTACGTCTCCGGCCAACTGTTTCAATATGCCGCACACTTTGTAGATGATGAAGACTTTGATGAAGTTGAAGAACTCGGTGTTGAAGATGCCAAGGATTTTATCCTCTCCATTGAGTCTTTCCAATTAATAAAAGTTCCAGAATTAACTGATGCTGCATCCATCTATGAAGCCGGAGTTGATAAGATCAGCCGTACCCATGATGAGTTGATTGCCATCCGGGATAATGATTCGAGGTTTACACTATTGGTAGATGAATACGAAGGCATAGTGTCAGAACTCGTGGGTATCGGTACTAGTGATGGTGAATTCATCGTATTCTCTTTACTTGGAGATATGGATTTCAATGACCTTGGGAAGATAGTTGCCAAGATCCAGAAAGAAAATATGACAAAGAATGAAGTATTTGAAAGAGTAGATATCGACTACTCAGAAATGAAAGTTTATCCCAACCCTGCCAGTACAGATGGAATCCTTAATATCGATGTTCCTCAGGGAATGGTCGGTGGTACAGCAAGGATTTATGACCTTAACGGCAGCGTGATCAGTCAATTTAAGATCAGTGACCGTCAACAACAATTCCAGGCTGAGAACCTTACTCCTGGTTACTATGTAGTTGAACTTCAAAATGAAACTACCACAATGAAGAAAAAAGTATTAGTAGCAAAATAAAAGCTTCTGTAAAGCTTTCTTAATTAGAGTTGGTATCGGCAATGGTCGGTACCAACTTTTTTTATTGTAAGACTACCAAGCCCGAAAGGGGTTGGTAAGCTCACAATTATGATTTTCGGGCATAATTTCCTGTCCGTCCGTAGCCCTGCGAAGGCGGATCTTTCCTTTGGTCAAGCTTAGTAATCCCTCTACCTCCTACTCCACTCTTTACTCATTAGGATATCTGTGTCTCCAGCTACTTCCAACCCTGCACTCGTACCTTCTCCGGAATAAAGGACCTTGCCATTTTCAGAATAGGTGACTTCCAGCCTTGCTTGCAGGCTTTCATTGACCTTGCCGGTCATCAATCCCTGAATAGGAGAACGGAGATCGGCACCTGGAGCATGATGAGCAATAATGTCCAGCTGGCGATCTTTACGCTTGAAGGACATCAATACGTGGTCATCCTCGATAAATACCTTTTTACGACTACCATTGTAAGTAGCGAAAATCATGATCTCCTCCTGGAATAAAAAAGACACTATAAACCCGATGAAATAATGCCCTTTCCATGGAATATGTGCTACCGATGCCATTAAGGAAATCGGTTGATCATCGTCAAAGTGATTGGAATGAGCCCATATCCAGCATCGAGGGAATGAGGTACCCCAGTCTTTTTCATGATATCCTATTCCTCCATTAAAATCAAGGTCGATCTTCCCATTTGAGATCCTGCCAGCAAGACGATGGTGCATCGACATCACCCCATGATAGCATTCCATCATAGGGGTAAAAGAATACCATCCCATGATACCGGGTGAAAGTAACGAAGTAGGCAATGGATGCCTTCCGCTAAACTGAACAGTACCCTTAAAATCATCCGTATCAATGGTCAATCCATCCAGGATGAAATGATTGTTACCTATTCTGACATCAAGCTCTTTTTCAGCAGCCTGAAATGCTTCAATCGGATATCGGTAATAATAGCTCTTACAGTTTACCCCATCCAGTAACTGTACAAATGCATGATCCGGTTCTTCTCTACCGATAGATACGCCCGGGATGATGGCCATGGCATGAGATTCATCTGCAGTAACCAACTTATAATACCACCCTTCAAAGTAATTATTCTTTCTAAGGTTTCCCTGGAAAATTTCTGGATGATATAATCGGTATAAGTAACTCATATTTCCGTTTTATGCCTTTCGGCAAAGGTACCTGCCTCCAAAGGAACACACTGGAATCCACGAAGGTTGATTTCTGCTAATATTTCCTCCAGGCATCCCCTCAATCTGGGCATGGCCTTTACACTATCATGAAAGACAACAATGGATCTGTCCTGAATATGATTCAATACATTTTTTTTACATCGGTCAGCCGATATCTTAACATCAAAGTCTCCACTTAACACATCCCACATGATGATATCATAGGTGTTGTTGATCATCTTTCGTTGT
This sequence comes from Saprospiraceae bacterium, assembly GCA_013002995.1. Taxonomy (GTDB): domain Bacteria; phylum Bacteroidota; class Bacteroidia; order Chitinophagales; family Saprospiraceae; genus JABDLO01. The sequence goes on from JABDLO010000098.1 coordinate 24,845, forward strand.
GATCGTTTGATTTTGCCGTAAGGCGGACGGAATAAACTTGAATTGATATATGCAGATGCATTTTTCACTTCTTCCTTGTATTCTTCAATACTGCAATGATAACCCGATTGATGGGTGTGGGTATGATTGCCCACGGTGTGTCCTTCTTCCAATATCCGTAGATATATTTCAGGATGCTTCCTCACATTCTCTCCTACACAGAAGAAAGTTGCCTTAGCACCATAACTTTTTAGCACATCAAGCACCCATGGTGTAGCCTCGGGAACCGGCCCATCATCAAAGGTCAGATAAATGGTTTTTTCCTCTCTTTTGGGACCTTTCCAGATCATGTCAGGAAAAAGCCAGGGGATAAACGTCGGTGTTTTACTGAAGTAAAGGATTAGATGTTATTTTTGTGCCCCACAAAATAACAACATATGTCCAAAGTGAGATTAAGATTTGCTCCCAGTCCTACAGGGCCACTCCACATCGGTGGTGTCAGGACAGCTTTATACAATTACTTGTATGCCCGAAAGAGAGGAGGAACATTTGTGCTGAGAATTGAAGATACCGATCAGACCAGGTATATGGAAGGTGCTGAAGAGTACATCATTGAATCTCTGAAGTGGTGCGGCATCACCTTCGATGAAGGACCGGAACAAGGAGGCGACTATGGACCTTATCGTCAGTCAGAACGGAAAGACCACTACCAGAAATATGCCATGGAGTTGTTGAACAGAGGACATGCCTATTATGCTTTTGATACTCCTGAAGAATTGGATAAAATGCGGGCTGATCTTGCTGAAAAAGGCATCCATTCCGCTAAATATAATTATGAGACCCGCGGCAACATGCGCAACAGTCTCACCCTGGATTCAGAGGAAGTGAATAAGCTGATCGATGATGGAACACCCTATACCATCCGGCTTAAAATTCCCCAGGATGAATCCATTACCATCAAGGACGGTGTACGTGGAGAAGTGACCTTCCAGACCAATGAACTTGATGATAAGGTCATCCTGAAAGCTGACGGTATGCCGACATACCACCTGGCCAATATCGTTGATGACCACCTGATGGAGATCAGCCATGTAATAAGAGGTGAAGAATGGTTGTCCAGTACATCGCATCACTTATTGATGTACCGTTTCCTGGAATGGAAAGCTCCGCTATATGCCCATCTTCCATTGATCCTAAAACCTTCCGGCAAAGGAAAATTAAGTAAAAGAGATGGTGCAAAATTCGGATTTCCGGTATTCCCGATATCCTGGGATTCTGACAATCCGGAAGATGCTTTCACCGGATTCCGTGAGGATGGATTTTTACCTGAAGCATTGATGAATTTCTTGGCATTCCTGGGATGGAACCCGGGCACAGAGCAGGAAATGTTCTCGATGGATGAGCTGGTAGAAGCATTCAGTGTGGAGAAGATTGTTAAATCAGGAGCAAGATTTGACTTTGATAAGATCAAGTGGTTCAATCAGCAATACATCATTGCAACTGATGATGATACACTTGTTGATCAGATTATGGATGAAGTGCGAGAAAGAGGATATCGTGATGATCGTGATTTCTTAAAAGCATTCGTAGGGATGATGAAGGAGAGGGTGGAAAAGACATCGGAATTTATTCCCAATGCCACTTACTTCTTTGAGCGTCCTGTCAGCTATGATGAGAAGACCGTCAGGAAAAAATTCAAGGAGGATAATGTACCACATTTCAAAGCCATTTCTGAAATCATAAGCCAGAATAATTCCGGGCTGGCAGATAAGGTCAAGGGATACATTAAAGACAATGGATTGGGCTTCGGACAGATCCTTCCTGTACTACGGGTGGCGATCACCGGATCCATGCAGGGACCTGATCTATTTGAGATGATGGAATTGTTAGGATCAGAGGAATCCTCAGAGCGCTTAAATATTTTTCTTGAAAGCGTTAATCAAGGTTGAGTAGTTTTTATAGCCTGACTTAATTCGTACATTTACCGTCCTGATGAGCAAATTTATTGTATCCGCCAGAAAGTATCGTCCAGTCACCTTCGATCAGCTCGTGGGCCAGGATCATATTGCCCGGACTTTGAAGAATGCCCTTCAGACGGACCAATTGGCACATGCCTTTCTTTTCTGTGGACCACGAGGTGTAGGAAAGACTACATCAGCCAGAATTCTGGCCAAGGTCATTAACTGTGAAAACCCACAAAACAACCGTACAGAACCATGTAATAATTGTGGATCCTGTAAAGCTTTCAACGATAATGCATCTTTCAACATCATTGAATTGGATGCAGCATCTAATAACAGTGTGGAACATATCCGTACCCTTATTGAACAAGTGCGGTTTCAACCACAGCATGGATCCTACAAGGTTTTCATTATTGACGAGGTTCACATGTTATCTTCCCAGGCATTTAATGCTTTCCTGAAGACATTGGAGGAGCCACCACCGTATGCCATTTTCATCCTGGCAACAACCGAGAAGCACAAGATCATACCGACCATTCTTTCCAGGTGTCAGATTTTTGACTTTAAACGAATCCAGGTAGCTGAGATCGTATCACAATTGGAGATCATCAACAAAGCTGAAGGAAGAACAGCTGATGTAGAGGCGTTGCACCTAATCGGACAGAAGGCAGATGGAGCGATGAGGGATGCACTTTCTATTTACGATAAGATAGCGAGTGCCAGCAGTGACCATATCGCTTATAGCGATGTCGTCGAGAATCTTAATATCCTGGATTACGATTATTATTTTAAGTTGGCTGATGGTTTGTTAAGGAGTGACCTGGCTTCAACACTATTGCTATTAAATGAAATCGTCAGAAAAGGTTTCGAGCCAGAGCAGGTGGTAGTGGGACTGGCAGAACATCTGCGGAATCTTTTGGTGTTGAAAGATCCAAGAACAGTGGATCTGCTTGAGGCCAGCGAAGGCCTAAAGAAAAGATACCTTGATCAATCCATGTTGGCTTCAAGGTCCTTTGTCTTATCAGCATTAGCCTTGTTGAATGAATGCGATGTGACCATGGTGCGATCTACACACAAGCGATTGCACCTGGAAATAACCCTTGGCAAAATCGCCCACATCAACAACTTAATTTCTGAAGAAGTCATATCAGAAAAAAAAACTGAATTTGAATCGGTCACCAAGGGATCAAGTAATCCTCAGGAGGTAATCGACCTCGATAATAAGGCAGAACACACAACAGAGCAGAGGCAGCCACCTTTGCCGGAAACGGCTCCTAAAGCTGAAGAAGAACAAACAGAAACAGAACCTGTAGTTGATCCACAGGTCATCAATACACCCAGTTTCAGTAATTTCAATTCTCTGATCTCAAAAATTAAAACAAAAGAAGCTGAAAAGGCTGAAGCCAGAAAAAATCTAAGCATTGAGGCCATTGAGGACATTTGGAATGAATATACTGAGAACAATCAGTCCAAGAGTGTCCAGACAGCCCTCAAAGTAGCCATTAAGGAATTGGATCGAACCATACTCAGGGTTTATACTCCTTCAGGGTTACTTCGTGACATGATCATTCAGGAAACGCCCTTACTTGAACGTATTCGTAATGAGCTTGGTGTAGATAATCTTTCACTTGATGTAAGGATGGACCTTGAAAGATTTCCCGGTTATGAGGAACCTCAGGTTAAAAAAGTTCTGACCAATAAGGAAAAATATGAGATCATGGTCGAGAAGAATCCTAAACTGGCAGAATTGAAGCGTAAATTCGATCTTAAGGTCGACAAGGAATAAGAGTTCATATCTCCTATAATTTTTTATTTATCTTGGGCTTCAGGCGACAGAACGTCGTATGAAATACATTTGGGAATTAAGAATCGTTAGAGAAATATTAATTTTCGATGCTTGAAGCAACTTATTTTAGCATTAATGATTCAGTAAATTGAAACCAACAAGATTTCTATGAAAGATCAATCATTATGGTATCTGGAAAATATTGATGTCAACGGGATCTTCTGTCCTAAGAAAATGGGTGATCAACATGAATCCCTCAATCACCGGACATTTGAAAAAGGAGAATACATCTATTTGCCGGATCAAAGTTCAGATAGGATCTATTTCCTTACTTCAGGTAGAGTGAAAATCGGAACCTATGGAGAATCAGGTAAAGAGATCACCAAAGCCATCCTCGAAGCAGGGCAGGTATTCGGAGAATTATCTATGATCGGAGAGGATAAGAGAAGAGATTTTGCATATGCCATGGAAACTTCAGAAGCTTGTGTCCTGACCACTGATGAGATGAAAGGCTTGATGAGGGACCACAATGGACTGAGTATGTTTTTCATGAAGATCATGGGATCACGTGTTCTGGAGATGGAAAATCGCCTTGAATCACTCGTCTTTAAAGATTCAAGAAGCCGGATTGTTGAATACCTGGTCAATCTCGTTAATACCCGGGGACAAAGAGTCGGTTACGAATGGGTCGTAAGAAAATTCATTACCCACCAGGAGATTGCCAATCTTACGGCTACCTCCCGACAGACTGTTACCACTGTATTGAATGAATTAAGAAGTGATAACATCCTTACTTTTAATAGGAAGCGTCTACTGGTGAGGGATCTGGATAAGTTGAAGGAGCAGATTGTTTAGTTAGTAAACAGTTAACAATCGCAGTTGACAGCCAACAATCGATTTAGATTATGATGACTGTTAGTGTTTAGTGAAATCATAAAATTTCCATTTCCAACAGCAGCTATTGTTTAGAAAATAACGTCGCGGCTTGGAGATTTTCAGCACAAAGAAATTGGATAAAATTTACACCCTGAATTAGCGAAGAGAAGATGATTACATTTTCCTGATAGGAGGAAAATATCCCGAAGCAGTTATTTTCTTCTCCTGGCTTTCTTATTAAGAAATGATTCCAATTAATATTCTTGGCTGCCTTTGGAAAAGCATCCCATCCGTGAGACGGTTCATCAGCTATAACTGATTCATGATTACTTTTTCCAAGAAAAAAGTGACAACCCATTTTATTGATTAAAATATTTCAATGCTAGAATATCAACCTCCTTCTTAAAATTGAATAGAAAAGAATACTTCTCAACATCCACACATTTTCTCATCTTGTGCGTTCAATCAATGGCAGATAATCAATCAGATTGAAAAAACTGGACATCTATATCATTAAGAAGTTTCTCGGGACTTTCTTTTTCACAGTCATGTTGTGTACGATCATCGCGATCTCAATAGATTTCTTTGAGAAGATTGACAGGTTCCTGGATTCCAATGCCAGTGCATGGGAGATCTTTACGGGTTACATCCTCAATTTTATCCCATGGATCAATGGATTGTTATGGCCATTGTTCACATTTATTGCTGTTATCTTTTTTACTTCAAGGATGGCCAAGAATTCTGAGATCATTGCCATTCTGAGTTCAGGTGTGAGTTATAGGAGGTTTTTAGTTCCTTATTTTATTGGAGGATCAATAGTAGCTGGCTTCTTATACATCGGTAATCACTACGTCATCCCCAATAGTAATAAATTAAAAAATGAATTTGAAACGGTAGTCTTCAAGAAGCGTAACATCAAGACGCTTGATAACAACATTCATTTTTTCATCAGCCCCAATGAAAAGATCTATGGCCGCCGTTACAATCGGACAGATAGCATTGTAGAGACTTTTAGGTTAGAAACATTCGATGAATCAGGAGCACTTAAACGCATACTGAAAGCTGATCGATTGCTATTTAATTCTGACTCCAGCACCTGGACAATGAAGAATTATGAATATCGATTCATCAATGGTATGGATGAAGAGTTAAGCATCCACAAAGGAGAAGAGAAAGACACCATCATCGATATTTATCCTAAGGATTTTATGCGTTACACCCATCAGAGTGAAATGCTTTCTACTCCGGCATTGAAGGCTTTTATAGAAGAAGAGCAGGATCGTGGAATCGATGCCGCCTCCAGTTATCTCGTAGAGTTACATCGCAGGACAGCATATCCTTTTACACTGATCATTCTCACCATCCTTGGAGCATCCATTGCCAGCAGGAAGGTCAGGGGAGGAATGGGATACCATTTAGCACTTGGAGCCATCCTGGGAGCTTTACTGGAGATACTCAGTAAATTTTCAATGACTTTCTCCAGTAACATGGGGATGTCGCCATTATTGGGTGTGTGGTTCCCCAATATCATTTTCATTTTTGTAATGTGGTATATGATCGGGAAGGCACAGAAGTAGAATTTAAGACCTCGAGACGGGGAGACTTCGAGAATTGGATAGAACGCTGATTGTGCAGATCTGGCGGATTTACGCGGATACAACCCGGGAGAGGTCAGGAGACCTTCCCTTGAGTATGTAATTACTTCATGCAAAGGTCTCCGACCTCTTGCGACTTATAGGTTTCATGATTTTTACCACTAAGGGAAACTAAGATTTCACTGAGGGCACTTAGACCTTGCTTTAAACTGTGTAATTGTTGAATTGTGTAACTGTGTATAATGAATCAGATAGACTTCCCTTGAATAAAAATTAAGAACTTCCGTGCACTCCTTTGTACTTATAAGCAAAAGTGAAAAATGTACGTGGTGAAATAAGATAGAACGCAGACTGTGCCCTCTCTATAGCCATGGGTAATACTTTATCCCTGAAGAATAATATGGCTAAATTAAAACATTCTTGTTTTATCAAATTTTGTAATGGCGGAAGAGGGTGAAGGATGTGGCGGATTTACACGGATTTTTCATTCTTCCCATCTCCATTATTCTTACCACTAAGGATACACTAAGGGCATTAAGCTCTCGTAGTATATTGTGCAATTGTTGAAGACCCAATTTAAGCAAAGGTCTCCCGACCTCTTGTGACTTCAGACTAAATGCATTCTCCAATCTAAAACCTCTTCCCCACCCCCAGTGCAATCGACCAGGTGTGGTATCCTCCATCAAATCGGGAATCATAAAATACAGTAGGAGAAATGTCCCAGTGATGGCCAAATTCAATTTCGTATTCTATTCCAGTCCGGAATAAGGGAAAACCTTCTTCCTTTTCTATTTCATAACCCGGCCCTATCTGTAAAACCAACCCTTTGTATGGCTTAATCAGTAAGTCAAAGGTAAAGACCAATGGTGTGATTCTTTCCAATTCGTCCCCTTCACCGTTGTCTCTTAATATGATGAAAGTCTCAATTTCTACATCATTGTGTAATCCCAATCCTATTCCAGGAGTAAACCAATATTCAATGTCCAATCCCCATGAAGGAATAAAAAAATTCTGATTGGCATGTTTTTCCGGGATAAGCGTATGACCGATCAGAAGAGCAATCCTCCAGGAAGGATGATCATCTACGCCATGATTAATATGAGCATCTTCTTGCTGGTGCTGACCTTGTAATGTTCCTGTCAGGAGGCCCATCAAAAATATTAAGAGGCTTATTCTACCGACCATTTTTAAATTTTTGGTGAAATAAGTTTTTTCTCCTCTTTCTGTTTATAATTTAAATCACTTTCAATGGTGATTTAGGGTTGATAATGAAATAATTTTCTTTAAAGATTTATGTTACCCACAGCACAAACAAGGTTATAAAAGATAAAACGATGATTGTGCGGATCGGACGGATTCACACAGATTATTCTATAAACTTACCTCTATTATTTTTACCACTAAGGGAAACTAAGGATGCACTAAGGGCATTAAGACTTTACTTCCAATTGTATAATAGTAAATTACATCTGAGTTCGTGAAGTAACAAAATCTCTGTGTCCTGAAGTGCCTCCGTGGTGAAACAGAATAGAACGCAGACTGTGCCCTCTATAGCCATGGGTAATACTATATCTCTTAAGAATAATATGGCTAAATTAAAACATTCTTGTTTTATCAAATTTTGTAATGGCGGAAGAGGGTGAAGGATGTGGCGGATTCACGCGGATTTTTTATCTGACTGATTCCATGATTTTTACCACGAAGAAAAACTAAGGATACACTAAGGGCATTAAGCTCTCGTAGAATATTGTGCAATTGTTGAAGATCCAATTTAAGCAAAGGTCTCCTGACCTCTTGCGAATTTTTCACCTTACCCGCAACCCCTGAAGAAACTCCCTGACCGAAGAAAACGACACCACCTTATCGCTGAAATGAACAATGGCTTCCTTGATTTCCTGCTCGGTTGCTTGTAAGTGGTTGAGTACATTCATCAGGTGCATCTTCATGTGGCCTTGCTGGATGCCGGTAGTTACGAGGGATCTGACAGCAGCAAAATTCTGAGCCAATCCCACTGTCGCTATGATCCGCATCAATTCTTCCGCTCCGGGATTACCTAATAATTCGAGAGATCGCTTGGCAATGGGATGTAGCTTGGTCAATCCACCCACGGTTCCGATGGCAAGTGGAATATCCAACCAAAATCGGAATACCCCATCTTTTATCTCACAGTGACTGAGGCTCCTATATTGTCCATCCCTGGCAGCAAAGGTGTGGCCGCAGGATTCGATGGCACGAAAGTCATTACCCGTGGCCAATACAACAGCATCTATTCCATTAAAGATTCCCTTATTATGCGTGGTTGCTCTGTAAGGATCAATATTAGCAATAGTGATGGCAGTTCTGAATTTTTCAGCGAAAGTCTCCGCATCAATGCCCCCTTTGAATTTACCCAATTCTTCTACTTTACATTCTACACTGGCTCTTACAAGACAGTCCGGGGTATAATTAGAAAGAATAGACATGATGATCAACACATCCCGCTCGTCATCTGATAGATTGGGGTAATCCAGGAAAAATTGCTCCAGGCTAGAGGCAAATTGCTCTAAAACAGAGTTGATAAAATTGGCCCCCATGCTATCCACCGTCTCAAATTGAGCCCTGATCTGGAATAAGTGAGGTTCTTCATCAGTAAGGTCGATCAACTCAACCCCTGTGATGCCTCCTCCCCGGTTTTCCATGTTGACAGTAAGGGGCTTTGCATTTTCTATTAATACCTTTCTTATTTCAGGGAACAATCCATATAACTTACTGGTATTTCCTTCCCACTTAAAGTGGACCTGACCCACTTTTGTAGTACCAAGAATTTCTGTTTTAAATCCGCCTCGTGACATCCAGAACTTGGCGGCAGCGGATGCAGCGGCAACCACAGAACTCTCTTCAATTACCATGGGTACACAGTAGGTCTTCCCGTCAATGACAAAATTAGGTGCCAGTCCATAAGGCATCGGGAAGTTACTGATCGTATTTTCAGAAAAACCATCCAGGATCTGCTGTTGGTCTTCATCATGATGCCAGTAGCTGATCAAGTCCTTCATGACATGCTCTGGGTCTTTAAAGAAGTTCTCCACTACCCATTTTATCTTGCCCCTCTTGGAGAGCTTACTGAACCCACTTATTGTCTTTTCATTTTGCATTGTCACAGCATTTTACGGTTGTTGGGGTTTTCTTGCTTTAAGGAATGCATAGGCCATCTTCAGTCCGCTGATCTGCCCTTCAATATATTTTTCCAATGGTTCATATCCTTCACGAGCATGCTTCAGAAAAGCTGATGCTTGTCCATAAACCGCCGGCAAAGATAATGAGTCCAGACAATAATATCCATCCAGGTAATTTCTGATGCCTCCTGAAACAATAATCTCATGGCATTGCCGCTCATTGCCTAGTTCCTTTACACCTTGATTTACCATCTGTACCATATCACCTGCTGAGTGCCCTACTCTGACAAGTGGTCCCAATGCTTCTGCTCTTGACTCATCAGACCTCAGCAATTCTAACTTACTGAAATTGGTCCCTCCATGAGCAGCAAAATCAATGGCTTGAACAGGTAGTTTCATAAGTGCCTTTATACTTTCAGGTCCCATTCCCTGTCCTACTTCTTTTACGATGATTGGTTTGTTCAGGTGGTCCAATACCTTCTTTATCACATCCAACGGTGACTCCATGTAGCTATCACCCTCAGGTTGCAACCACTCCTGAAGTGGATTAACGTGAATGATCAAGCCGTCAGCAGATAGTTTATCAACCAGTTCCTTAATTTTCAGATATGCTCCTTTAGCCACTAATTCTGCAACCTGAGCAATTCCAAGATTGGCATATAATGGCTGGTCGCCAATAAGGTGTCGCACATCAAAGTCTGTCAATGTTTCATTACTGTATAATAACGATCTGCACGATCCCAATCCCATCCCCATACCAAATTGCTTACATGCCCTTGCCAGGTTAAAGTTGATGGTTCTGGCAAGAGCCGTTCCTCCTGTCATACTCGACACCCATACAGGTATCTTGAAGGTGTGACCAAGAAGTGCAGTGGAAGGAATGGCATCCTCACCGGGATGACCTGATAGCATGGGCTCATAGTAAAATCGATGATCGATGTCATCAGCTTGTGTTTGTGATTTAAATGCAAGCTCGATATGATCCTTCTTCCTTTCCTCAGAAGTAGGATCCTGAATTTCGATTTTACTGCCTTTTTCCTCCATGATGTGCTTCTACAAAGTTAAGATTAGTGTCCAAATTTTACATTTCATGCACAACTTAGACTAAAAATGGTGACCAGAAGTAACTTATTTAGTCATCAATATGTAGGAACAATTATACTTTTATAATGTTTGTACCGTTTGATGTACTATATTTATGGCAGGAAATTTGTCGTAAGTGTAGAGATCAATCCCCTTAGTATTATTATTTGACGCACCACTACTTCTTTATTATTTAATCTTTAAATCTGAATTTAAATGATCAGAATTTCTTTGATTGTAATGATGGTGTGTATGGGATTATCCACTGTACATTCACAAGCATCAAGTAACGAGGCCTATGGATACTTTAATGATGCCATTAGCCACTTTAAAAGTAGGGACTTTCAGGCTGCCATCATATCCTATTCACAAGCCATCGACGTTGACCCATCATACATAAAGGCGTATTACAATAGAGCCAACGCCAAGTTGAACATTAAAGACTATCCCGGTGCAATCAGAGATTTTAAGAAAGTAATACAATTAGATCCTGAATTTGCAAAAGCTTACCTATATAAGGGATACGCTGAAATGCAACAGAAAAAATATGACCTCGCAACACGTTCATTTACACAAGCTGTCAATAAGGACCCTGGTCTCGATAAAGCTTATCTGAATAGAGGCACGATCTACATGAAACAAAAAAAATATGCCAAGGCTGTGAGTGATCTGAGCATTGCCCTGGATACCAATCCAGATAATGCTGTCGCATACTATAATAGAGGACTTTGTAACACCAGACTCGATCAATACCATGATGCCATTAACGATTATTCTATGGCTCTGGAATTAAAACCAGATATGGTCGGAGCATTTTCTGTAAGGGGAAAAGCATTCTTGAAAATTGAAAAATACGGAGAAGCCATTTCCGATTTTAATGCCGCGATCAAGATGAAACCCCGTGTTGCAGAATTCTACTATTATCGTGGTTATGCAAAGATGGCCTTAGAAAATGTCAAAGGTGCCCATGATGATTTTACCACTTCCCTCGAAATTGATCCTTCTTACAAAAATGCCCTGATCAATAGAGCCATTGCCAGCATCGAACTGGGAAAAAACAACGATGCCATTGTTGATTACTCTAAGCTGATCAAACTTTATCCTGAAAAGCACGCTTATTACATCAATCGGGGCATTGCTTTCTTAAAGGAATCAGAATATGAAATGGCAGTAAAGGATTTCAATAAAGCCCTGAAGAAAAATGACAAGGTCCCTCAGGCTTATTTTAATAGAGCCAATGCATTCACAAAGCTTGACATGTATGACAAGGCTTGCAGGGATATGAGAAAAGCGGCTGAGCTGGGATACGACCAGGCATTTGACCACATCAGGAATCTGTGTCAGTAAGGGCTTAAACACGGGAGAGGTCAGGAGACCTTCCCTTGAAGTCAGAATTGAAAATCAAATAGATAAGTCAAGGGAAGGCCTGCTGCCTGAAATAAAATGAAGGTTGGACCTCTCCCGTTTCTTGCGAAACTCCGCGCCGTACTCCTATTGCTCTGTGGTTAAACAGTTGCTGATGGACTTGATTCTTCAAACGTTTTTAAGCTTGGAATTCCATCCTCTACTTCCAGATAGGTAAAGTATTTTAGCCAATCTCCGAGATTGTAATAGGTGGAATGACCATTGGATAATTGATGCTCTATCGGCAAATGTCTGTGCCCAAATACGAAAAAGTCAATGTCTTTATTTTTAATGGTGGTTTCACAAAATTGGACCAGCCATTCTTTGTCAACACCTAAAAATGCATCTTCCACGTCGTGCGTGTGACGACTGCGTCCACTGACGTACTTCATTATCCTAATTCCCAAATTGGGATGAATCCTGGCAAATAACCATTGGCATAATCGATTGGAGAAAATGCTCTTTATCATTTTATATCCATGATCTCCAGGTCCCAGTCCGTCGCCGTGCCCAATAAAAAATGTCTTACCATCAATTGCTCTTTGGATGGGTTGGCGATAAATGGGAATACCCATTTCTTGATCCAGGTATCTGAACATCCACATATCGTGGTTTCCTATAAAAAAGTAAATGGGAATGCCGATATCTCTCAATTCAGCAAGCTTGCCCAACAATCTGGTATAACCC
>JABDLO010000123.1 GCA_013002995.1 Saprospiraceae bacterium
AATTTCATTGGGAATCAATATGTACTATTGCATGATTTGCCCCAGCAAATCAAATTGAACTCATTGCTCAGGCGTCAGCCTGAATTGAACTCATTGATCTATTAAAGAAACCCCCTGATTATGGAGAAATATACTTCAGGTTGTTCAATGAAAGGAAAATGCCCACATCTCTTGATGATCTCCATCTTTCCATCAGCTAAATGACTATCAATGAGTTCAATATTAACGCCAAAGGCGTTAATGCAATATGGGCATTGCCCATGCAATTAGGCAATTTCATTAGGAATCAAAATGTGCTATTGCATGATTTGTCCCAGCAAATCATATTGAATTCATTGATCAGGCGTCAGCCTGAATTGAACTCATTGATCTATTAAAGAAACCCCCTGATTATGGAGAAATATACTTCAGGTTGTTCAATGAAAGGAAAATGCCCACATCTCTTAATGATCTCCATCTTGCCGTCAGCTAAATGGCTCATCAGATGTGGAGCTGAAATTGCGGTAGCAGGTTCATTGTCTCCATAGATGATGAGTGTAGGAACCTCCAGGTAAGTCATAGGTGAATACAGATCAAATGATACAAGATCCGGTGCAAGAGCCTGAAATTTTCCACTTCTTGCCATATAATCTGAAGGCATATTGAGCTGAAGTTTTTCCATTTTGGTCGTATCAAAAAACTGATTTTCAAAAGAAAGCAACATCAACTTTTTAACTGCTGATGCCGGGTCACTTTGTAGTTCTCCTGAAGAAAGGATATTGCTCCGTTTCTCATTTTGATCTGCGGTGATTTGCTCTTCCATATATGATTGTTCTTCCTGCCACTCTTCATGATTGGCCGGAATACTATTGGAGAGAATCAGCTTGCCCACATGATCGGGATAGGTTGTAGCGTATTTCATGGCGATGAGTCCGCCCCATGAGTGTCCAAAAACAATAGGCTTTTCTAGCTTTAAGGAATCAGAAAGCAATTTCACGTCATCGGCAAATGCCTGCAATGTCATTTTAGATGTATCTACATCTATAGAAGATTTTCCACATGCCCGCTGGTCGTAATAGATCAGCTGGTAGTCCGATGAGAGTTGATCCATTTGCGGAAGCAGATAAGAGTGATCCATTACCGGTCCCCCATGAATGATGATGATCGGATTACCTTTTCCGATGGTCCGATAGTAAACTTCAGAACCATTGATTGATAAAGTGCCTTCTTTAATATTCTTAATTGACGATTTTTCACTACAAGACATCGTTACAATCATACACAATAATAAATATCGAATCATGGAAATCAATATCTGATAAATTATTGGATAAATGGCAACTCCCGACTGAGTAAATTATCATCAAGAATATCTAAGGTTAATTAAAGGTGTCTTTTAGAAAGTATAAGAGGCATTTTCATTTCGTTTTAACCTGGATATAGAGGAATTAATTATTTATTTCCCTGTTCCCTGTTCCCTGTACCTTTTAGCCTTTTACTTCATCTTGATATAGACAGTCGTATCACGTTCTGTAACCTTAAACATACACTTTTCAAATCCCGGTGACTTGAACATGATTTTAGGATTATTGGAAAATCCATACTTTTCTTTCGGTTGGCCGAATATACCCTTATCCATTTTTCCATTGCTGTTTTTGTCTTGGAACATAGTCAATGCATAGGACCCTTGCGGAAGCTCTTCAAAGTAAGTAACCATGATGGATGAATCTATCGGTATGATTTGATCCATATAGACAGAATCTGTATTCTTAAAAGTAGATTCAGAATTGTAAAGGCCGATGAAAAGTTCGCCTTTTGGTTCATTTATAGCGTGAACAGAGACCTTTAATGTAGCCTGTGAATTCCCCGAAAATGGAATAAGGAAAATAATAAAAGCAGGAAAAAATAGCCTAAGATTCATGGTATCTTTAATATGTCCCAAAAATGAAAATAATTGCGGATTGGAGAAAGTCCTGGGGGCATTTTAGCACATAATTAAGTTTTTTGTAGATTTTTCGTGCCAATTTGGCACACAAATTCAATTGGTATGAATTGTGACTATTACTATTGTGGTATCTTTGCCCCACCATTTAAAAATCAAATGGGTTGTGGACCATAAAATGGCATCACAACCAGATCAAAATAAATATACATGCTTAAAGTTTTTCAGAAATTTTTTGGAAGTAAATACGACCGTGATGTTAAATTGTACGCTCCCATTGTAGATGAAATCAATAGGAACTATGAATCGTTTAATCAACTTTCCAATGATGATCTAAGGAATAAGACCTTGGAATTCAGAAATAGGATTGCAGAACATCTGAGTGGTATAGATCAGGATGTCAAGAATCTGGAAGAACAAGCGGCCCAGGAAATGGATCTTGATGTTAAGGAAGAATTATACAATGAGATCGACCGTATGATTGAAGAGAGAGATAATCACCTGGAAGATGTCCTAAAGGATATATTACCTGAAGCATTTGCGGTCGTAAAAGCTACTGCCAGGAGATTCATGGATAATGAAGTTATAGAAGTAACTGCAACAGATCACGACAAGGAAATAGCTGCCAGGCATGAATATGTTGAAATTCAGGGAGATAAAGCGATCTGGAAGAATAGTTGGCTGGCAGCAGGAGGTGAAATTACCTGGAATATGGTGCACTATGATGTACAATTGATTGGAGGTATGGTACTCCATGATGGTAAGATCGGCGAGATGGCTACAGGTGAGGGTAAAACACTGGTAGCAACCTTACCGGCTTATCTGAATGGTCTTTCCAGCCAGGGAGTCCACATTATAACGGTCAATGATTATCTCGCCAGAAGAGACCAGGAGTGGGTTGGGCCTATCTTTGAGTTTTTGTTCCTGACTGTTGATTGCATAGATAAATATCGTCCTCATTCTGAAGGAAGAAAGAAAGCTTATGAATGCGACATTACCTATGGTACCAATAACGAATTTGGATTTGACTACCTGAGGGATAATATGGTGCGATCCAACTCAGAATTGGTTCAGAAGAAACATCATTACTGTATGATTGATGAGGTGGATTCTGTATTAATTGACGATGCAAGAACTCCATTGATCATTTCTGGACCGGTACCTGAAGGATCTGAAGAACAAGAATACAACTCCCTTAATCCTAAGGTGGAGTCACTGATCAATGCACAACGTCGACAGGTGACCCAATATTTGGCGGAAGCTAAAAAACTATTCAAGGCAGGAAAGACAGGGCATGAAGAAGGAGAAGCAGGACTGTCGCTCTTAAGAGCACATCGATCACTACCTAAGTATCGTCCCTTAATTAAATTTCTCAGTGAAGAAGGTGTAAAAGTTGCCCTTCAGAAAGCAGATAATTTTTACATGCAGGAGCAGAGTAAAAACATGCACCTGGTTGATGAACCCCTGCTATTTACCATTGATGAGAAAAACAGGAGTGTAGAACTAACAGAACGGGGGACTGAATTTTTATCTAAGGGAGAATCTGATCCCAATTTCTTCATTATGCCTGATATCGCCATGGAGATGCAGGCACTTCAGGAACGCGAAGAAGAAACAGGAACAAGGCTGACTGACGAAAGGGATACATTGATTTCAGATTATTCAGTAAAGAGTCGTCGTCTGCATTCTGTCAACCAGCTTTTGAAAGCATTCACCCTCTTTGAGAAAGATCAGGAATATGTAGTGATAGATGGTCAGGTGAAAATCGTGGATGAGCAGACTGGCCGGATGATGGAAGGAAGGAGATATTCAGATGGACTGCATCAGGCGATTGAAGCTAAAGAAAATGTAAAAGTGGGAGACATCACTCAGACTTATGCAACCATCACCTTGCAGAATTATTTCCGTATGTATCACAAACTCTGTGGTATGACAGGAACAGCAGAAACAGAGGCGGGTGAATTTTGGGAAATATACAAATTGGATGTCGTTGTTATCCCTACTAATAGACCGATTGTCAGAGATGATATGCAAGACCTTGTCTATAAAACTGCCAAGGAAAAATTCAATGCAGTCATTGATGACATTCTGAAATTGACTGCTCAGGGAAGACCGGTTCTTGTGGGCACGACTTCAGTGGATATCTCTGAATTGCTCAGTAGAATGATGAAGATTAGGGGAATTAACCACAATGTATTGAATGCTAAGCAACACCAACGGGAGGCAGAAGTAGTTGCTGAAGCCGGTAAACCCGGAAATGTGACCATTGCGACCAATATGGCCGGTAGGGGTACCGATATCAAGATATCCGATGAAGTTAAAGCTGCAGGTGGTCTTGCTATTATTGCAACTGAGCGGCACGATTCACGTCGTGTAGACAGGCAGTTGATGGGACGGGCAGGACGTCAGGGAGACCCGGGTAGTTCTCAGTTCTATGTATCTCTTGAAGATAATCTGATGAGATTGTTCCAGTCAGAGAGGATTGCCAAAATGATGGATAAAATGGGCCATAAAGAAGGGGAAGTCATTCAGCATTCCATGGTTACCAAATCTATTGAAAGGGCCCAGAAAAAAGTTGAAGAAAATAACTTCGGGATCAGAAAGCGGTTATTGGAATATGACGATGTAATGAATATTCAACGAGAAGCCATCTACAAGAAACGGAATCATGCCCTTGAAGGGAGAAGGTTGTCTGTGGACTTAAATAACATGTTTGATGGATTAACTGAATCAATGGTTTATGAGCACAAGAACGGAGGAGACTTTGATTCATTCAGGACATCCAGTTTACAGAGTATTGGTGTAGATCCGAAGATTGATCCTGCCGGATTCAAAGAAATGGCACCGCAAGATGTCATCAGCCAATACCAGGATGAGGTAAGTGAAGCATATAATCGTAAAGCAGAGCAGATCACTCATGTTTTACTGCCGGTTATCAAGAGGGTTCAGGAAAATGAAGGACACCGTTACAAACGTATTGCTGTACCATTTACAGACGGAAGGAGCAATCCACTGCCTATTGCTGCTGATCTTGAAGCTGCTGTGGAGTCAGAAGGAGGCACCATCATGCGTGATATTGAGAAAGCGGTGACGCTTGCCATCCTGGACGAGAACTGGAAAGAACACCTTCGTTCCATGGATGAATTAAAGGAGTCTGTACAGTCTGCATCATTTGAGCAGAAAGATCCACTTGTGATATATAAGATGGAGGCGTACAATCTTTTTGAGCAATTGGTTTATAAATTGAATTATGAAGTTTGTTCTTATCTGATGCGAGGGCGATTAATGATAGAAGGGCCTGGTGAGATCCGGGAAGCGAAAGAACAGAAAACTGACCTAAGTAAAGTCCGCACAAGCCGAGAAGAGCAAGCAATGCGGGCAGCAGCAGAAGGAGTGAGCAGAAGGCCGTCTAAGCCGGAAACCTTCAAGAGAGTAGAGAAGAAAGTAGGGAGAAATGCACCGTGTCCTTGTGGAAGTGGTAAAAAGTACAAACATTGCCATGGGAAATAACCATCTTCAACTATCTTTACATCATTGTTGATAAACTGAAATGCTGAAATAATCCCTGTTATCCCATGGATAAGAATACTCTTGCTGGTTATATTGACCACACGTTACTGAAGCCTACTGCTTCATTGGAAGAAATCTTTAAGTTGTGTGATGAAGCTTTAGAGCATCATTTTTGCTCAGTATGCATAGCTCCATATTTTGTTGAAGCTGCTGCAAAAAGATTAGAAAATTCTGATGTGAAAGTTTGTACTGTAATTGGATTTCCACTTGGTTACCAATTAACGACCTTAAAGATTGATGAAATTAAAAGGGCATTAAATCTTGGTGTGAACGAAATTGATGCTGTTGTTAATGTATCAGCAGTGAAAAGTGGTGATTGGGATTGGGTAGAACAAGAGATAGCTAGTATTGCTACAACAGCATCCATAAAGGATCTTACGTCAAAAATTATTTTTGAAACTTGTTATCTTACTGAAGCAGAGGTGATAAAATTATGTGAGTTGTGTACACAAGCCGGGGTTAATTACGTTAAAACCTCAACAGGCTTTGGAAGTGCCGGAGCAACAGTTGAAATGGTGAAGTTGATGAAAGCTCATATAGGTAAAAAAATGAAAGTAAAAGCTTCAGGAGGCATTAGAACTTATGAAGATGCCATGAAGATGATTGAAGCGGGAGCTGAAAGGCTTGGAGCTTCAGCTGGTGTTTCAATCCTGTCGGGTATCAAGTAAGCATCATTTTTCATTAGTAAATGAAATTTTAGAATGAAACAAATTTTAACCATTTTAGGAATAATCGTTTTGTGTGGTAGTTTTCAATCCTTGACCGGTCAATCTGTGGTTAACGAGGAAGCCGAAATTACAGCAATGATGAATAACTTTGTAGCTAAGCACAAAACCAATGATGCCATAAGAGGATGGAGGATTCAAATCATTACCACTGATAATAGGAGAAAAATGGAAGCTGCGAGGTCTAAGTTTTCAGGTATGTTTCCTAATATTCCTATTAAATGGCAACATGAATCACCCTATTATAAAGTCCAAATAGGAGCCTATGAAAAGAAGATGGACCTGCAGGGCTTTTTACTTGAATTAAAACAAGACTTTCCTACAGCTATTCCGGTATTGGATAACGTTTATAAGTCAGAGCTGATCAATAATTAAAAGTGCATGGCACAAAGATTTAGATCGATAAGGTCTAAAGGGGTAGATTGGATTACACTATCTCTTTATTTCAGTTTATTAATCATTGGATGGTTAATGCTTTATGCGGCTGTATATGATGAAGCTGATCCATTTGCTTTTTTAGATTTTACAACTACAATAGGGAAACAAACCATCTGGGTAATTATTTCACTATTTGTCTTCGCCATGATGATGGTCATTGACTGGAAATTCTGGAATACATTTGCATATCCGATATACCTGACTACCATTTTATTGCTTGTGGGTGTTTTGATCTTTGGTACAGAAATCAAAGGAGCTAAGTCCTGGTTTAACTTTGGAGGCATGTCATTGCAACCTTCTGAGTTTGCTAAGTTTTCAACTGCACTGGCATTATCCAGTTTTATCAGTTATTACAAGAGTGATATCAGTACCAGGAACACCTTTATGGTAAGTATGGGAATTATTTTCCTGCCGGTTTTCCTTATCATTCTCCAGCCGGATGCTGGATCAGCATTGATCTTTCTTTCATTTTTCATAGTGCTTTATCGTATGGGAATGTCAGGATTTATCTTCATGCTTGGATTAGGATTGATGATCATTTTTATTACTTCGATGATTTTTGGACCTATGATTGTGGCCATTGACGTAATATTGATAGGATTGATCGC
Source organism: Saprospiraceae bacterium (assembly GCA_013002995.1). GTDB lineage: Bacteria > Bacteroidota > Bacteroidia > Chitinophagales > Saprospiraceae > JABDLO01. The sequence goes on from JABDLO010000123.1 coordinate 7,263, forward strand.
CTTGATATTCAATTATAACAAGAAACTCCGTAATACTTTGTTGTCAGTTGGAGGAATCATATTTATGACTTTCCTTCTTTACTTCATCAATCCTTATTTGGCTTTGGGATTATCAGGTTTTGCACTGACCATTTATCTTTTTCTTCAGTTCAGAGAACGTAATTTCAGATTGACTACTCTTGTCGGAGCAGGTGTAAGCCTGGCTGTTTTGTTTGGATTTGGGACCAACTATGCTTTTAATAACTTTCTGAAACCTCACCAGCAAGACAGGATTAATGCATGGTTGAGACCGGAATTATGTGATCCTCAAAAGACCTTATATAACATCATTCAATCCAAGATGGCTATAGGATCCGGGGGATTTCAGGGAAAGGGTTTCCTTCAAGGAAATATGACAAAGCTCAATTATGTTCCAGAACAGACTACTGATTTTATCTTTAGCACAGTGGGTGAGGAACAAGGATTTATTGGCACATTAGGGATTATTATTCTATTTACCATACTGTTAATTAGGATCACGATCATGGCTGAGCGAGCCAAAACTCCATTTATTACCAATTTTGGTTATTGCGTGGCAGGAATATTTTTCCTTCAGGTATTTATCAATATAGGAATGACCATGGGGCTTATGCCTGTCATTGGAATACCGCTGCCTTTTTTAAGAAAAGGAGGATCGGCTTTACTTGGATTTACCTTACTTTTGGGAGCATTAATTAAAATGGACATGGAGCGGTGATGATGCCGTACCTCACAATTCTGTAATTTGAAATTTAACATTACTGCAAAAGATCCTTCTACAAAGGCAAGGGCCGGTGTTCTTCATACCGACCATGGGATGATTGAAACTCCAATTTTTATGCCTGTAGGTACACAAGCCACTGTTAAAGGGGTTCACCAGGAAGAACTTAAAAATGAAATAAACGCTCAGATCATTTTGGGCAATACTTACCACCTATACCTGAGGCCTGGAATTGATATCATCAATAAAGCTGGCGGTATACATGCTTTTATGGGATGGGAGAAACCTGTATTGACGGATAGCGGAGGATATCAGGTTTATTCTCTGAGCGGGATGAGAAAGATTAAAGAAGAAGGAGTTACTTTTCAGTCACATATAGAT
>JABDLO010000128.1 GCA_013002995.1 Saprospiraceae bacterium
GACTTATTACATATGAGGTCTGGTATAGCATTCAAGAAAGGTGTGAGTTTTCCTTTTGTCAATAGTGATGAACCAATGACGTATTCTCATCCTGATCTCAGATATGTTGCAATTAATAAGACAAGAATTGTCGATGATCCGGATATTAAGTTTCTGTACAATGACTACAATGCACTTCTGTTAGGGCTCATCCTTGAACGTTCTACCGGAGAAGAAGTGAATAAGTATTTAGAGAGCAGAATTTGGAAAAAGATAGGTATGGAGTATGATGGATCCTGGAATTCAGACAACAAAGGATTTGAACAAATGCAAAGTGGTGTCAATGCCAGGGCTATAGATTTTGCAAAAATTGGACGCCTCGTATTACAGAATGGTAAATGGGGAAATGAAACTGTTGTTGACAGCAATTGGATCAGGTTATCAACTACAACAACCAAGGATACCATGGCCTTCAGGAGTGGTCAGCAATGGGCATATTCAAAGTTGTGGTGGAATTCTGTAAATGAAAGATTAAAGGATGATGTATTTGCATGTGGTCATATGGGGCAATTCATATTTATTTCTCCTTCATCCAATACTATAATCATTAGAAATGGACTTGAATCTCATCATATGGATGACGATGACTGGGTTGATTTATTTGGCAATTATGCCAGAATGTATCCTGAATCCAAACTAGATGGAAAAGAAGGAGAACGGTAATGGCATATCAATTAAAATATGGTAATATCCATATTCATCGTTGATTTCAATGATATCAACCTATTAAGCCTCAAGTTTTCTGCAATTGATATTTGGTAATGAGAATCTTGGTTCTCCTTACATGAAAATCTTATTTTCGGGGAATATTATCTAAAATACAAAACCCTGAAAATGACTTTACGTATTTCTTCATTGCTATTCTGCCTAATATTTTCTGCAACGGCCTTTTCCCAAAAGAAAGATAATAAATGGGATGTCAACAATCCGGAAGGTGACTGGAATTGGAAAGATGTTTCATTTACTGTAGATGAAGGGACCTGGATGAACCTGGATGTGAGCCCTGATGGCAAAACCATTGCCTTTGACATGTTGGGTGATATTTATACTATGCCTGCTGATGGAGGAAAAGCAACTCCTTTAAGGACAGGGGTCGCATGGGAAGTTCAACCTAGATTCAATCCATCAGGTGACAAATTATTATTTACCAGTGATGCCGGGGGTGGCGATAACATCTGGGTAATGAATACAAATGGATCTGATGCCAAACAGATAACCAAAGAGAGTTTTAGATTACTCAATAATGGAGCATGGACTCCTGATGGAGAATATATTATAGCGAGAAAACATTTTACATCAGGAAGATCCCTGGGAGCTGGTGAATTATGGATGTATCACATTACAGGAGGAAGCGGAATACAATTAACCAAGAAGAGGAATGACCAACAGGATGTAAATGAACCAGTTGTTTCTCCCGATGGCAGGTACGTATACTATTGTGAAGACATGTACCCGGGAGGTTTTTTTCAATACAACAAAGACCCTAACAGCCAGATCTATGCGATTAAAAGATATGATCGGGAGGAAGGCAAAATCGAAACAGTTATATCAGGACCAGGTGGAGCAGTAAGACCACAGTTGTCCAATGATGGAAGTAAACTGGCTTTCATAAGAAGGGTAAGGACTAAGACTGTATTGTTTATTCATGATTTAGAGACGGGGCAGAACTTTCACATTTTCGATAACTTAAGTAAGGATCAGCAAGAGGCATGGGCAATCTTTGGATTGTATCCTGGATTCGATTGGACACCTGATGATAAGCACATTGTTATTTATGGCTTGGGTAAGTTATGGAAGGTCGATAGTGCGTCTGGTGAAGCCTCTGAGATCCCGTTCACAGTTGATGTGAAAACAAAAGTAGGAGAAACGGTTAAGTTTAAGAATGATGCTTTTAATGATGATATGGAAGTGAAGGTCCTGAGAAATGCGGTCACTTCGCCGGATGGGTCCCAATTGGTTTTCAATGCATTGGGGCATCTGTGGAGGACAGACTTGCCAGATGGAATTCCGGAGCGGTTGACGGAAAGTGACGCTTTTGAATTTGAGCCTTCCTATTCATCTGACGGCAAATCGCTTGTTTACGTAACATGGGATGATGAAGAAATGGGTGCAGTTCATGTTATGAATCTAGCGACCGGTACTTCTCAACAACTCACAACGGACAAAGGGATATATCGAACTCCTTCTATGTCACCGGATGGAACTAAAATAGTATATCGGAAGGACGGAGGTAATGGCCATCAGGGATTTGCATTCTGCAAGGAACCCGGCATATATATGATGGATGCTGATGGGTCAAATAATACTCTGGTAACACCAAGAGGGGAGTATCCTCAATTTACTCCGGACGGTACTCGGATTACCTATCAGACAGGTGGGTATTTATTTGGGAGCCTGACCAAATCAGTAGAAAGTGTTAATCTAAATGGCAAAGACAAGAAAGAACACTTTGACGGGAAATATGCCCAGAAGTATTCTATAAGCCCTGATCATAAATGGGTGGCCTGGTCAGAATTATATAAGGTGTATGTAGCTCCATTTCCAAAGACCGGGAAGAAAGTGGGACTGACAAGTAAGACCAAGGCCGTTCCTGTGGCACAGGTAGGAAGAGATGCTGGTATCAATATTCATTGGTCACCGGATAGTAAAAAATTGCATTGGACTTTGGCCAATGAATACTTCAGTGACGAATTGACAGAACGATTCAAATTTCTGGAAGGGAGCCTGGACAGCCTTCCTCCAATGGGTAGTTTAGGCCTTAAAATCAAGCTTGATGTTCCGATGGATAAACCTGAAGGCGTGATTGCATTAAAGGACGGAAG
>JABDLO010000134.1 GCA_013002995.1 Saprospiraceae bacterium
AATAGATACTCCATTTTTTGTTGTCGAAAGGGCCTAGTAATTCTAGATACTGATTTTTCAGTATTTGACCTTGAAACCATTATAGATAAGGCTGATTTCAAAGGATTGAAATATTTCCGAGTATCCAGTATGTGTTAGTAATAAGCTAAACTTGTTATTAATTAATTGGAGAATATTATTTGAGTATACCCAGGTATGGCCATCATCAGGAATTTCATACAACAAATTTATTTAAAAATCACAATAGTGGAAAACTTATGTTTCCAGTTCTTCGTAATATATAATACTATTAATGCATCTATTCTATCCTACAGTTGTCTTTTAGTAAAAAGAGTAATATGCGATCAATCTACACACTTTTGTCTTTGATTTTCACCTTCGTATTATCTATTGCACAACCAGATCTTACAACAGAACAATGGCAGGAAGATGTCAGGTGGCTACAGCAAAAAATCATCAATGATTATCGTCCACTTTTCCATAAGATCACCCTGGACGATTGGAATAAACACGTAGACGATCTTTATCATAATATCCCTGAAATGGAGGACCATGAAGTCATGGTAGGGATTGCAGAAATCGTAGCAAAGTTTGGGTATGGGCATACAGCTTTCTGGTTGACAGCTTGGCGATACAATAGGTTAAAGGACTTCCATCAGATGCCCTATAACCTGTATTGGTTTCCTGAAGGAATCTATGTTCAGGGCGTTCATCAATACTACGAGGAAGCACTAGGTGCCAAAGTGATAAAAGTAGGGAATGTCACAGTTGAAGAAGCCATTGAAGCTATCCGCCCGGTGGTCAGTGCCGAAAATGAACAATTTTTTAAAGCCCACGGCTTAAATTATCTTGGTGTTCCTGAAGTATTAAATGCCAAAGGAGTCATTGACGATATGTCTCAGGTGACTTTGACATTGGAAAAAAATGGAAAACAGTACGAAATAACTTTTAAGCCAAGACCATCCGAACAATTACCCGGATACTATGGCTTAATCCAATCCCAGGGGGAATGGCTTGATGCCAGACCTGGAAATACTACTCCTTTATGGTTGAAGCACCTCTACAAGAAATATTACATGGAATATCTGGAAAATGATAAAGTGGTATATGTCAGGCAAAGCGAGGTGCAGGATGATCCGGAGGAAAATATTGAACAATTCTATGGTCGGGTATTTGATTTCATTGATAATAATGAAGTTGAAAAACTGGTCATCGATTTGAGATTGAATAGTGGAGGAAATAACTATAAAAACAAACCGATCATTAAAGGACTGATCCAAAGCAAAAAAATCAATCAACCAGGTGAGTTATTTGTAATCCTTGGTAGAAGGACATTTTCAGCATGTCAAAACCTCGTTAATGAAATTGAAAATTATACCAATGCCATATTTGTAGGAGAGCCTACAGCAGAGAATGTAAATTTTTTTGGTGATAACAGGGTGGAGAGACTTCCCAATAGTGACTTGCCGATCAGGCTTTCTTATCTATGGTGGCAGGATAAGGATCCCAGGGACAACCGCGAATGGACTCCTCCGCATATAGCTGTAGAAATGTCTTTTGAAGATTATATCAGCAACCGAGATCCAGTACTAGAACACATATTGAAAAACAACACGTTTGAAAAGCCTGTTGAACCATGGGACCATCTTGCAAGTCTGTTTATGGCCGGTAAAATGGACGAGTTGAAATCGACGGCAGTAGAATTTGTAAATGATCCTAAGTATCGTTTTTATGACTTCGAAGGCCGAATGAATGATGCAGGCTATCAATTGCTTGGTGCAGAACGATTTGAAGAAGCGATTATGGTATTGACATTGACAACTGATCTTTTTCCCGATAGTGCAAATGCTTGGGATTCACTGGCTGAAGCACATTACAGAGCTGGTAATATTGAGAAAGCCAAAGAATTGTATAACAAAGCGATGAAAATGGATCCGGAAGGTCCTACAGGGCAAAATGCCAAAATGATGCTGGAAAAAATCAATTAAAGAATAGTTATAAGAGTAAGCTCCAGTGATAGAATTAAAATATGTGTATGTATCTTATTCTGACTGCTTGTTAATTTCTTTTTTCTTCCTGCTCATTGCAGAAATGAATAACAATCCCCCAATAGCAATAAAAACTGTTCCCAAAGAACCCATAGATTCACTTAAGGTAGTATTAAAAATGATTCCGAACGCAATAACTATAATGGCGATGTACATGATCCGCTCATAGCTCTTCCATTTTCTTTTCATATCAAAATCGTAGTGGTCCATTAAAACCAACGATTTACGTAAAACATTGATTCATTTAAATACTATTCTGAATCAAACCATCAGAATTTCAATGAGATGTATTGAATAACCTATACCCAGAAGCTAGAGATACATTGCTGCTTCCAGATGCAATCTACTGCAAACTGGTCTTAGGTATGACATCACCCCTATGACATGTTGTACAATTTGCCACAGGTTGAGGGCTTTGAAGGCCTTCTATGGCAGGTAGTAATTCTCTATTAATTTTACCTGACATGACCCACATTTCACGTGCTATCTGTTTTTTAGGATTCACATCACTTGCCCAGTCTCCTCGAGCATGACAATGATTACATTTTACTCCCAGTGATGTACTGAATGCCATCTGCATAATTGGAATGAGACGGCCTGCAGGTATGCCCTTCAATATCTTTATATTTTCAAAAACTTCTTCCGAGGGTAAGTTCTCCTTTCCCTTTATGGATTCTTTCAGGGCTGCAATAAATGGTGGATCTGCAGGTGGTGTGGTAGGCTGGGTAGCAGTTGTTTCTTCTTTTGCTGCATCGGTTACAGCTTTCTTGGATTTACAGGCAGTCCAATTTAAAGATCCAAGGATCAGGATGGACATCATGAAAGTAAATCCTATTGCTTGACGTTTCATAGTGTAGGTGTTTATGATTAATTCAAGCATAAGTTAGGGATTATACCTGTTGACAGAGGTCATCTTATCACATTTCTCGAAATAGGATTGATCAAAAGTCGCAGCGAATACAGAATAGAAGAGTAGAGAGTATTACGAAAATAGCATCTATCTCCTTGCAATAAAATATACCCCTGACAGGGCTTCGAACCCTGTCAGGGAATTTATCCATCCCTTTAAGGGCTCGAAGCCCTTGAAGGGATAAAGTTTTAATTTATTGGATTTTCAGGAGGAGAAATCGTCGGAGGAGGTGGTGGTGGAGGCGGGCTCAATAAATCAAACATCACTACAAAGGCAGGTATCATATCTGGAAAATTTTCATCCAGCTTCTCACACTGAATGGCCACTCTATTCATCAATGAAATAAAAGTTTCTATGCTTGAATGCTTTAACATGCTGACTTTGAGGATGGCCTTTTCTGGTCTTTCTGCGTACAACCGTCTTGCTCCATAATTAAGGAAGTGAAACATCAGTTTATTATATATTCCTTTGTCAGAATCTAAAAAGTTGATGTTCTTTGAATCATCTCTCTCACTATCTGAAATGGTTAAGATGTTATTTCTACTTATCCGGTACAGGGTATTACATGTATTCAAAGGATCAATTATGATATGACCTTTAGACTTGATTCCAAAGTATCCATCATTGCGATTGAGTATTAATCTTGAATGGATTTCATTCATGCAATTATCCAACACAAGGCTTCTGAGTTCTCCATAAGTCTTGAAATCTTCAAGCTGAACATTTATAGTATTTAAATTATCGGGTTCTTCCTGTAAATGAGGACTCATAACAATATCGTCATGTTTGATCATAAATGCTACAAAAGACAATAAACAGGCAATTACAGTTAATCTAATTTTTTCCATCATCCTTTTATATTAAGGATGTTAGAATTAGATAAATGGGTGTGAAACAATTCACTCAATAAAAAGCTCCATGATTATTTTACCACTAAGACCACAAAGAAAGCACTAAGAAAAACACTAAGACAATTATCAGCGAAAATCAGCCACATCCGCCCAATCAGTGTTCTATCCTATTCCACCATAAACACTGCATTGGTAAACAGGTGCAATCCATTGTGCCAGAATCCTCGATACAGTGGGTTATCTATCATATAGATAACTGATCCTCTACCCTTCTCTTCTACGGCAAAAGAAACCGTTCCACCCAACTTGTCTTTCAATTCTTTTCCTACAAAACCATAACTTTTAAATGTCTCAGGAACATATACCACGTTCCAGGCATCCTTTAACCAGTTATAAGTAGCTGTTGAGGTCTTCAATGAGAAATAGTCACCTTCAATCCCGTATGCCAATGGATGTGTGTTGTCTACTTTATTCTGAATGATGGCACCAGGTACGATCTGGCTTATCCTCCTTCTTTCCTCACCTTCATAATCTACCAACCGCTCTTCAAGGCTCTTTGCTTCAGCAGCTTTATCAGCAGCCTTTTTTTCTTCATCAGTGGCATACCTTGCCAGAGCGAATCCTTCCTGATCACTTAAATTCCTAAGAGCTCCGCCGACAGCTATTAGTTTTCCTCCACCTCTTACCCATGAATTCAATTCATCTTTTTCTTCTTTACTCAGCCTGTAGAACCCTTCCGGCAGAATTAAAACATTGTAATCATCCAGATTTACACGTCCCATGTTATCCTTGTTCACAATACTTAATGGATAGTGAAGGTGATGTTCAAAGTAATGCCATATCTGTCCGAAAGCATAACTACTTACACCTTCACCGGCTAAGATCAAGACCTTTGGATTATCAATTAATCGAAATCTTCTGCCTCCCAGGTCACCTCCTGCATCACTAAACCCGGAATCCAAAGTTCCCCAATCAATCGAAGTATCTGCCAGTGTGCCTATTACCAATTGGTTCAGGTTCTTTATGTGCTTGTTATCTCCCTTCATAATCACAACAGTAGCCCTGTTGACTTCCTTGCCCTGGATCTTTGATGGACGATCTGCTAATCGCATTCTGACTCCATTCCTGGCAAAAGCTGCAATGACCTGATGAGCCTCATTGGATCCCCAGGAAAAATGGTAAGCATAAGCATCCATAGGTGGAGACATATCCATCATTTCAGCATAATCAGCTTCCATATTGATGGAAGGAACAGCATTTAATCCATACGTTTCTACTCCATACGCAAATGGGATACACCATGAAGTAATATCATAAGTAATAGAGTCCTCCAGCATGGGCTCCGGCTCAAACAGTACCTGTAATAGTGTGGATTTGGGTTGCTTCACATCAATTACAATATCTTCAGGTTCAAGCTTAAAAGACTTGTTCATCTCTGATTGATAATGGTATCCATTAAGGCTCTGACTTTCAGTCGCATAGTTATACCTGATCTTATTTCTGGATAACAGATCTGCCAGAGCCTTGCTGCTTTCAGAAGACTTAACTACATAGGCCTTGAATTTACCTTTAGGACTATTGATGGCATCCTGGTAATACTTTTTGAAATTGGCCAGCAATCGGTCAGCATTCTTAGATGCAATCTCAATTGTTGACATAGCCGTGGTCACGTGATGATCAATTCGATCTCTAATCGTTAATGTATCATCGTTATTCATAATAATGGCCCTTCCCGCTCTGCCACTTCCTCCCTTCTCATAAGTCATACCGATGGCTCCGCTGAATGTAGGATAAGTATCTCCATAACTGGGATATAAAAGATCGAAATTTTCCCTGGTAAAATAGATCCATCCCTTCTCATCGAAGTACTTGGCATGATTTCGACCGATATCTACCTGGAAGTCTCGCTGCCATTGGGTCATGTATTCATGATAAGGTTTTGCAGCCGGGGCAAAATAATAATGGCTATTGTATCCCATCTCATGAAAATCAGCATGAATGTGCGGCATCCATTGATTATACTTGATCATGCGTTGCTGTGATTCCACCTGGGTCTGCCATGCCCAGTCTCTGTTCAAGTCAAAGTGATAATGATTTGTCCTTCCTCCCGGCCATGGTTCCATATGCTCCCTGTCGTACATGGACGGATGTGGTTCATCTCCAGCGATTCTCCATAACCAGTGGGTATACCTTGAATATCCATCTGGATTTACAGATGGATCGATCAATACAACGGTATTGTCCAACCACATTCTTGTTTGTCCATCCGGATTCGCCAGTTTGTACATAACGGTAATTGAGCTTTCAGGTCCGGCTGCTTCATTTCCATGAACCCCAAAGCTCATCCACAATATGGCTTTTTCATTTATCATGTTATCACTGAAAGTTTCGAGCCCGGTTGTATTGATATTGGTCTTACGGATATCATCAATATCCTGATGATTACCAGGAGTGGTAAAAGTTGCCAATAACAGTGGACGCTTCTCATTGGTATACCCATATGTCTCCAGGGTCATATATTCTGAATTCTCAGCAAGATAACGGGCATATTCCACCAGCAAGTGATGAGGTGTAAAATGCTTACCATAATTTGTGACCAGGTATTCTTCGGGAGATTGGATTTGTGCATTAATTGTTCCTACAGCCAAAGACCCTATCATTAGAATTAGAGTCAACTTCTTAAAAAAGCCTGTCTTCATAATTATTTTTTTAGGGTCTGCTATTTTGTGATTTCAACTCATTGTATTTGCTCTTCAATTCTTCAAACCTCACAAATGCATCTTTACCAGGCCTGTGATCCGGGCCCTCTACAACGTTATACAAGTAATTCATTTGCGAAAGCAACATCGGCTTCATATAAGTACCCTGAGCCGTTTCCAATTCCTCAAGCAATCCTTCAATGGACGTAATTTTTTCTTTATTGACTTCTTTTGCCTCTTTATCTGCACTCAGTTTCTTCTTCTGTCGTTTAAGATCATCAGTCCATTTGCGTGCGGAAGAGATTAAGTCAACTAATTCTAAAGCAAGTTTTTCTTGTACTACAATATCTTCCATTGTTATGCCCATTTCCAGGACTCGAGGATCCTGCTTTAAAAGGACATATTGTTCCATTACATCATCACCTGCATGTAGTTTAATAGTATACATTCCCGGGCGCACCATCGGTCCTCCCTGGTAACTTCTACTCTTATTGCTTGACCATGGGCCCATATGCTCCATATTCCACTTAAATCGATGTAATCCAGGAGTAGCTTTTAAGTTTCTGTTGATGGTATAAGTGACATTCTCAGTAGACATATCACGTTCTCCTTCTTTATTTTCTTTTATGGGAGGCTCACTGCTGTAGAAGGTATTAACCACGATTCCCTCATCATTGAGAATTTCCATCTTGACAGGGCCTTCTACGTCATCAGAAAGCGCATAATGGATATTGGCTGCCGGTCTGGGATATTGTGATCCTCTACCCTTAGGATACCTGTATCGCATGGCATCTCTAGGTTTAAATAGCTTATTACCTGATATCTCTGAATATTCAGGATCATGAAGCGGAGATAAATCATCCAATATCCAGAAGGATCGTCCCATTGTGGAGATTACCAGGTCTTTGCGATGTACTTTCATATCTGTAACCGGTGTTACTGGAAAGTTTTGTTGGAAACTGTGCCAGGTTTTACCATCATCCATTGAAACAAATATTCCATATTCTGTTCCCGCATAGAGCAAGCCTTCCCGATCCGGATCTTCTCTTACGACTCTTACAGGATGATCAGCCGGTATTCCATTATTTCCATCTGTCAATAAAGTCCATGACTTCCCATAGTCATTTGTTCTGTAGATGTATGGCTTCCAATCTCCCAATTGGTATCTGAGGACTGAAATATATGCCTTTGAAGCTTGGTGTGGAGAAGGTTCAACAGAGTCAACTCGCCCATTAGGTGGCAACCCTGATGGGGTAACTTTTTCCCAATTAACTCCTCCGTCCCTGGTCACATGTACCGGGCCATCATTGGCTCCAACCCAGATCAATCCTGAAGTAATCGGAGATTCTCTTATTGAATATATGGTACTATAAAATTCTTCTCCTGTAATATCCCGTGTTATAGGGCTTCCTGATATCACCTGCTTGTCTTCCTCAAATCCCGTTAAGTCAGGAGAAATGATCTCCCATGTTTTTCCTTCATCCGTTGTCTTATGCACATATTGTGAAGCATGATAAACAATGCCCGGATCATGAGGGGATACATGAATCGGAGCGACCCGTTGAAATCTGAATTTCAATTCTTTGGGATTGTGTCCATACATATTGGCAGCTCCAACATCATAAGATAACTCCAATCCTGTTCTTTTATCAAAAACACTAAATCTGCCCTTACAATTAGAGTAGACTATATTGTGGTTACCTGGTTTAGGAACTGCAGGACCAGTTTCACATCCTCCCGTATTGATTACCCAACCCATTTCAGTATCCTGAACTCCTGTAGGAGCAAAACTGGGAACAGCAATGGTTGTGTAATTATCTTGTTGTCCTGCGTACAACCAGTAAGGATATTGATCATCTACTTCTACCTGGTATAATTCTGCAGTAGGTTGATTGTGCTGGGTGGACCATGTAAGTCCTCCATTGTGCGTCACATTGGCGCCTCCATCATTGGCCTGGATGAATAGATCCGGGTTTTCAGGATTGATCCACATATCGTGATTATCACCATGAGGGGGTCGCATTCTTGACCAGTTTTTACCTCCGTCTGTAGATTTAAAGTATCCCGTTGCCATCACATAAACAATGTCAGGATTAATGGGATCTACATCCACATTAGTATAGTAAAAAGGCCTTGTTCTTATTCCGCCATAATTTGACACATGCTTAAAACTGTGTCCCTGGTCATCTGATCTGTACATACCACCTTCTTCTCCTGGTGCTTCAACGAGAGCGTAAATCACCTTAGAGTCATTTTTACAAACGGCAAGGTCTATTTTGCCGATAAGGCCAGTAGGAAGTCCATTGGTAATCTTGTTCCAGTTCTTACCACCATCGACAGATTTATACAAACCGCCTTCTTCATTTTCACCTCCACTAAGGATGGTCCAAGGTTTCCGTTCTGCTTTCCATGCTGTTGCAAATACGATTTCAGGGTTACCAGGAAGCATTTCAACGTCGGATACTCCTGATTTATCAGAAATGTAAAGAACTTTGTCCCACGTCATTCCACCATTGGTAGTTTTAAAAAGTCCACGTTCTTGAGTGGGTTGAAAAGCATCACCTATGGCAGCGACATAAACAACATTATAGTTATCCGGGTGGATTTCAACAGCTCCAATATGCCCTGTATTTTTTAATCCAATATCCATCCATGTCTTACCGGCGTCCACAGATTTATAAACTCCCTTTCCTGCAATGACATTACTTCTTAAACCATCAGACCCTGTACCCACATAGATAATATTAGGATCTGTAGATGCTACTGAAATGTCTCCTATCGATGGACTTTCAAAAAAGCCATCAGAAATATTCTTCCATGAGGTACCAAAATCAGTTGTCTTCCATACACCTCCACCAGTTGCGCCCATATAGAAGGTTCCTGGTTCATGAACTGTACCTGCAACTGCTGTTACTCTGCCTCCTCTTGAAGGGCCCACCAGGCGGTATTGTAATGCATCAAATGAAACATTATCCTGACCATAAATACCATCAAAAAGTGCAAGAAAAAATAAAACTAAAATTAAGGAATACCTCTTTATCATGTTAATTGATTTAATTCAGAAAATGCGCTCGATAGCGGGAGACCCAAGATAAGTAAATCTTGGAAAATGATGTTATTGAAGCAGTGAACTTCCTGTAAGACTCTTAGAGGTATTTATCTGAAGATAATCAAAGATGGAAGCACCGATATCTTCTGCTCTGGCTACATGGATCTCACGATTTTGCGACCCGGGAACCCTCATGATATAAGGAACAGATAATAAATCTCTATGAATACCTCCATGACCTCCTTTATAATTCTCTACAAAAATCTCATAATTCCTTGCAATATCGTACCCTTTTTTAGTTGTAAGTACGATATCAGGCGCATTCTCTGCTTGCATCAACTCCCATAGCCTAACCATAGAATAAGGGAAATCCAGGTCTGCTGTTAATAACAGTAATGAGTCTTTTTGGTAAGGCTTCCCGTGTTTTATAAGGTCATGAAATAATAAAGGATCTCCTACAGTTGGATGATAAGAATAATAGTCAATCGAATCCATGGTGATAAATGCTTTATCATGACCATGAAGTACAACAAGAGTATCCTGACTTAATTTAAAAGTTGTCAATTCTACACCTTCGATACTCGATATAAAAGCAGGTAAATTCACTAC
>JABDLO010000142.1 GCA_013002995.1 Saprospiraceae bacterium
GGAATAAATATGATCCATGCCCACTTTGCAGCATTTTCTGTAAATAAACCCACTAATGATTCATATTTGAAGACATTACCCTTGATAAAGGGAATATTAGTCAATGTAGTTCTTACATATGCATACTCCTGAGTGTAAAGTTCACCATTCTGTTGACGCATATCAACAGAAAACTCTTCTACTATTTCATAAGAACCGTTTCTGGCCTCTTCAGCAGTTAATCTTACTTTTACATCTGAGCTTAACAACATAATTAAAGCTACAATTAACCCTAATCCGACTTGTCCGACGATCTTAAAGGTACCCTTGAGCCCTTGTTTGTTCTTACGAAAGACTTTAATGTAATCATCCGCAAAACCAATCGCTGTCATCCAAAGCGTCGTAACCAACATTGTAATAATGTAGATGTTATCAAGCTTTGCAAACAACAGGCAAGGCACAAGAATAGAAAGAATAATAATGAATCCACCCATGGTAGGTGTACCTTCCTTTTCTTTCTGACCTTCGAGACCTAAGTCTCTAACTGTCTCTCCTACTTGCAATCGTTTCAAAGAACTTATTATCCTTCCTCCAAAAACCATCGATATGATCAAAGACAGCAATATTGCTGCCCCGGAACGAAAGGAGATGTATTGAAATAAGCCTGCTCCCGGCCAATTAAACTGTTCTTCCAAATACTCAAATAAATAAACCAGCATCTTATTTCTATATCATATATTTCCCCCTTTAACAGGGTGTTATTTCTTTTAAAAAATAACAGCCTGGTAGATATGTTAAGTCTTTACCCACAGTGATCTACCACGACTGTTAAAACCAACCTGAGAATGATAATAGAACCTATTCTTAAATATCTTTAAGCAATTCTGCTATCAGTATTTTTTTATCATCGAAAGGAAACTTCTTCCCTTTAATTTCTTGATATGTTTCATGACCTTTGCCCGCAACAAGAATGATATCTCCGGATCTTGCTAATCTGCAAGCTGTCCTGATGGCTTCCTTCCTGTCAGTTATGCGAAGCGTTTTATTTTTTAATTCTTTATTGAGACCCTCCTCCATATCATCTATTATGGTATCCGGATCTTCGTTTCTGGGATTATCGCTGGTCAGAATGATCTGATCTGACTTTAAGGCGGCAATCTGTGCCATTAATGGCCGTTTTACTTTGTCTCGATTCCCACCACATCCTACAACCGTAATTGTTCTTACTTCTCTATTTTTTACCTCCTTTATGGTATCAAGGACATTATCAAGGGCATCTGGCGTATGCGCATAATCCACAATTCCGATTTTCCCTTCCGGATTACCTAAGATTTTTTCAAATCTCCCCTCTGCATGCTTCAACCCACTCATATGAACCAGTACTTCTTCCTTTTCAAGACCCAATTCACATGCGATTCCATATACGGTAAGGATGTTGTATGCATTGAATGCTCCGGATAAATTGAAATGAACCCTTTGAGTATTTACATCCAAAAACAATCCTTCCATATCATTACTAAGGATCTTTCCTTTATAATCGCAAGCATGCCTCAGGCCAAAATATTTTTTATGAGCTATACAGTTCTGCAACATCACTTCACCATTTTTATCATCTTTATTGGAAAGTGCGAAAGCATCCTTGCCCAATCGATCAAAAAATGATTTTTTAGCAGCTATATAAGCTTTCATTGTTCTGTGGTAATCCAGATGGTCCTGCGTGATATTAGTAAAAGCTCCACCTACAAATTCAATACCAGCAACTCTCCCCTGTACCATAGCGTGGCTACTCACCTCCATAAAGGCGTATTCACATCCACTATCCACCATTTCTCTTAAGAGTCGATGTAATGTGATAGGATCAGGAGTCGTCAATTGGGCCGGAATAACTTCTTTACCAATTTTATTAGCGATTGTCGATATCACTCCTCCTTTATATCCAAGAGACTGCACCAAATCATGGAGCATCGTTACACATGAACTCTTACCATTCGTTCCGGTGATGCCCACCACCTTTAGATTTCGAGATGGGTAGTCATAAAATCGCGAAGCTACTTCACCTGCAATCTTCTCCTTTTCAAGGTATCGGATATAAACAACATCTTTCACCTTAAATTCCGGTAACTCTTTACAGAGAATTGCAATTGCACCCTGTTCAATGGCTTTTCCGATGTATCGGTGTCCATCCGTCACATGACCTCTCAGAGCTATAAAAAGAAACCCTTTCTCTATTACCCTGGAATCCAGACTGACACCTTTAATCTTTACACTGGAAAGATCTGAGTCATAGAAAATTCCTTCTTCAGGTAGTATGTCAAACAACTTTTTAGTACTCAATTGTACATCTTATCAATGAAGAAATATTTTTATCGGTTTTCCGCTGTTTTCAGTTCCCGGGGTAATGGATTGTTTAAAAACCTTCCCTACTCCTTCGATGTCCACCTTCATGCCCAGGTTCTCCAGAACATACATGGCATCTCTTGCTCCCATTCCTCTCACATCAGGTACTTCCGATACTTTTATTTTCTTTCTGTCAATTATCATCTTTGTCTCGAATGGATCCACATTCACCCAATTGCTGCTTCCTTTATCTTTATAATCCAGATGCACATAATTGAATATGGTCTTAAAATCTAACTTATGCCCAGTTTCTTTTCCTGGTAAGTGAAAACCTCCTTCTTCAGGCTCAAGCTGGGCAATAGCCCTTTGAGTATCTGCGTCTATGGCTGAATATTTCTCAGCAATTTCCTTAAATATTGGCGCTGCTACACTGCTACCATAATATGATCCTTTAGGCTCATAGACAACAACCATGATACTGTACTTGGGGTTATCTGCTGGAAAATACCCTGCAAATGAAGCATTATATCTTTTAGGACTGGTCTTATCAGCGTAGCCTACAACCGTCGTCCCTGTCTTTCCCGCCATACTTACAATCGGGGATCTCAGATTCTTAGCAGTACCTCTTATTACAACTCCTTTCAACAATTCCTGTGCTTTAGAAATATTTTCCGGAGAAGCAATTCTTTCTTTCAAGGCCCTTGGGTTGAATCTTTTTACAACATCCCTCCCATCTCTGATCTCGCTCACCAGGTAAGGCCTCATCAATCGACCATCATTAGCAATAGCGTTGTAGAAATTAAGCATCTGTAGAGGAGTTAACTGCAATTCATATCCATGAGACATCCACGGAACAGTAGTACCATACCACACTTTCTTATTCTCTACGGGGTCTTTAATATATGGTATGCCTTCTCCCCTTATCTCAATACCAGTCTTCTCTCCGAGACCAAAACTTCTCAGCCTTTCGGCATATTGTAATCGCTTGACTTTGTCGCCATATGATTGAAATGCTAATGTGGCAATTCCAACATTGGAAGAAATCTCAAACGCTTCTTTCAGATCAGATGACTGAATTCCGTGCATTCTACTATCATACATCGTACGATCGTAAAACCGTTTCTTCCCTCCTCCAAGATTCACCTTGGTATCAAGATCTGCATATCCGTCTTCCAGCATCGCAAGAACAGCTGCAAGCTTAAATGTTGATCCTGGTTCTGCCAACTCTCCTACTGCATAGTTTCTAATCTCGGTATATACTCCTGATTTAGTCTTTCCAATATTAGATATGGCCTTTATTGCACCAGTCTCTACTTCCATGACGATCGCAGTACCCTTTAAAGCCTCATATTTTTCAAGATTTGACTTTAAGGCATGATGCACAATATCCTGCATCTGGACATCTATGGTCGTGTACAGATCATTTCCCTTCTTCACTTCATGATTAAGCAAATCATCCCATGGGACCCAAACTCCTGCTTTCACCTCCTTCATCAATCGCTTCTGCTCAGGACCTTTCAGAAATTTATCAAAATAATCCTCCAATCCTACTTTAGTGGCATTTTCCCTATCCTCTCCCAAGGTCCTGGCTGCAAACTGTCCATATGGTTTTTCCCTTCTGCTTTTACGCTCGAGGATCAAACCACCTCCCAGCCTTCCTTTTCTGAAGATTGGTAACAACCGATAATAATCAACCATTTCAGGAGATACATTACTGGCAATTCTTAGATACCCATTTCCTTTTTTCCTTGCCTTAATCAGAATATTTTTCCATTCATATACAGACCTTTTACTCACTCTCGCCAATCCAGTGGCCAGAGAATCCAGTCCTGCATTAAACTCTTCATCCTTAGCAATGCGTGTATCCATCCGTATGTCAAAGAACGGTAGTGTGGCGACGAGCAGACTCATATCATCAGCATAAATATTACCTCTGTCTGCTACTTCAGTCTTCCACTTTAGATGGTTAGGCCCCTTGGCCGACCATTTATCTTTTTCTATTACCGAAATCAAGAATACACGATAGATGATTACACACGACACAATGATGAAAAACACCATTATCAAGTATGCCCTTATGAGTAGTTCCTTCTTTCGATCCATAGCCTCAACTCTTACTAACCTCAATGGTTTTGGGAAGCTTTTTAGCTACCTTCAGACCTTTGTCCTTAACTTCTTTCTCAATTTGGGATTGCGTACTACCGAACATGATCTTCTTCTTGACGCTGATGTATCTTGATTCTGCGTCTTTCACTTCTTTTTTTAGTAGTTCAATCTTTCGCAGATTATGTTCGGCAGCGTGCGCGTTGGATATATATAGCACTGCTAATAAACCTACAAAACATAGGTACGGCAGATTAATAAATATCCACTCAACCCCTTTGAGTCGGAAAAATGTAGTTTTCTTATTTTGACCAGTCATTTATAAATAATAATAATTAGACCTTCTCACCTATTCTCATCTTAGCACTTCTTGCTCTGTTATTTCTTTTCAATTCCTCTTCAGAAGGCAAGACGAGTTTTTTATTTATTTGCTTTATACTTTTCAGGATGTGACCGTATTCATTTTTATTGAGAACACCTTCAACATTTCCAGCCTTAAAGAATCTCTTCACCAACCTATCTTCCAATGAATGATATGAAATCACAACCATCCTTCCTCCTTCATTCAGACATTTCAATCCACCTTCCAGAGCCTCCTCTAAAGCCCCCATTTCATCATTCACTTCCATCCTCAATGCCTGATACACCTGAGAGTAATACTTCACTTTTGATCCTATCGAAACTTGATCCAGTATTTCATTTAGTTGAAATGTAGTCTCTATCGATCGATGAGATCTTATTTTCACTACTCGATCAGCCAAAGTCCTTGCATTCCTCACCTCCCCATATCTACTCAACACTTGCTGCAGTTCTTTCTTGTCATAACCATTTACAAGATCTGCAGCACTGAATTCAGCCGATTGATTCATACGCATATCCAACGAAGCATCATAACGGTATGAAAATCCTCGCTCCGGCATATTAATCTGATGGGAAGAAACTCCCAGATCCATTAAAATTCCATCAACTGATTCCTGCTGATACAATCTCATAAATCTATGCATGTGCCTGAAATTCGATCTTATGAAAGTGAAATTCTCTTTTTCAAGAAGATTCTCTTCTACATCTACATCCTGATCAAAGCCATATAAGTGCCCTTTAGCACTAAGCTGTTTTAAAATCGGTTTGGAATGTCCACCGGCACCGAATGTTGCATCTATATAGATACCATCCGGGCAGATCTGTAAGGCGTCAAGACTTTCTTTCAACAGAACCGGAATGTGATACTCCATCATAAATCATTTAGATGTCATCACCTCCCCCAAATACTTCATCTGCCAAATCACTAAAATCATCTGGTTCATTACTGAGTTCAGCAAGGTATTGATCCTTAGACCAGATTTCTATTTGTTCTTGATAAGCAAATAAAATCACCTCCTTACTAAGTCCTGCATGCTCAATCAGACCTTTGGGCAGTAATACCCTGTCTGCTGCATCCATGACCAATTCACTTGCACCTCTGTAGAAGTACCTGATGAAAGCCCTGTGTTTTTTGTTGTAGTTGTTGAGCCTTTGGTTTATTTCTTTCGTCTTCGCTTCCCAAACATCTTTGGGGTAAAGCATGAGGTTGTTTTCAAAACCTCGATTCACCGTGAATATCAAATTTTCTCCTGAACCAATTTGCTTGATCAATCCTGTTGGGAGACGTACTCTCCCCTTCGCATCCATCTTACATTCATATTCTCCTTTCAGTTGGTTCATTCAAAAATTATCCGCGGTTGATATCTCAAATCTACACGAGATTTCCACTTATTCCCACTTTTTGACACTTTTTTTTGAAAAAATATCCAAAAATTCCACAATTGTAAACTCATGTAAACAAATGCATTACACATTAGAATTTATTTGCTTACAAAAACAACTGTTAATTACTGCTTTAGGAAATTCTCTATAGGTTGGATAATGACCATGATCCTTCATAACCACGTCATAAATATACCAATTTTATATATTAAATAATAATTTCATACATAATTAGCATGTAATAAGTTATATATCCATTATATATATCTTGATATAGAAATAAATCTAATATTTATAGTATCCTCTTTTATACAAGTGATGAAGGCATGATACTGGATCTGCTTAGATTTTGGTGGTATCAATTTGTTTATATTTATCATCTTATTGCGGTATCAGATTTCATCCTTTGACAAGAAATATTACTTTTACTGCTCAACAATCAGAATAAGTGGCAGAGCATTCTTCATTAGTTATAATTCCTACTTACAATGAGATAGAGAATATCCAGGCAATCATTGAAGCTGTCATGGAATTGGAC
>JABDLO010000154.1 GCA_013002995.1 Saprospiraceae bacterium
GGATCTTACGGTAGAATGTGATGGACAAGGTAATGCTCAGGATCTGGCCGACTGGCTGGCATCCAATGGTGGTGCTTCAGCTTCTGATACCTGTTCTGATGTAACCTGGAGCAATGACTTTGATGTGCTCAGTGATGATTGTGGTGCTACAGGATCAGCTACGGTAGTATTTACTGCCACTGATGATTGTGGAAACACTTCTTCAACTACCGCAGTATTTACAATAGAGGATACAGTTCCTCCGGTAATTGATATAGACGCAGAAGATCTTACGGTAGAATGTGATGGCATTGGAAACGAACAGGATCTGGTCGATTGGCTGGCATCCAATGGAGGTGCATCTTCATCTGATGCTTGTTCTGATGTGACCTGGTCTAATGATTATAACGGATTGAGTGATGATTGTGGAGCCACCGGTTCAGCAACAGTAATATTTACTGCCACTGATGATTGTGGAAACTCAGTCACTACTACAGCAACATTCACAATAGAAGATACTATAGCACCAGTTATTGAAATTGATGCTGAGGATCTAACTGTAGAATGTGATGGTACTGGTAATGCTCAGGATCTGGATGATTGGTTGGCTTCCAATGGAGGCGCATCCGCATCTGATGTATGTTCTGATGTTATCTGGTCTAACGACTTTGAGGTACTCAGTGATGATTGTGGAGCCACCGGCTCAGCAACAGTAATATTTACTGCGAGCGATGATTGTGGAAATACAGTCACAACCACAGCCACCTTTACAATAGAGGATACTACAGCACCGGTAATTGATATCGAAGCTGGGGATCTAACCGTAGAATGTGATGGTAGTGGTAATGTACAGGATCTGGATGATTGGTTGGCTTCCAATGGAGGCGCATCTTCATCTGATGCTTGTTCTGATGTGACCTGGACAAATGACTTTGAGGTACTCAGTGATGATTGTGGAGCCACCGGTTCAGCGACAGTAATATTTACTGCCACCGATGATTGTGGAAATTCAGTCACTACCACAGCTACCTTTATTATAGAGGACACTTCGGCACCAGTAGTTATTACACCTTTCGATGAAGAGTTGACAGTCTCTTGTAACGAAATACCAGATGTACCTGAATTGGAATTTGAAGATTCTTGTTCTATTGATATTACAGTGGTATTCGAGGAGACTTCAACCTATGATGGTGAGCCCGTAGATTATGAGATCCAAAGAGAATGGATCGTTACCGACGATTGTGGAAATGTAGCGATATTCACTCAAATGATCTTTGTGAACTATGAATCCAATGTTGAAGGTGTTGATACCGAGTTGTGTAATGATGATGATCCGATCGATCTGTTCGGTCTGTTAACTGGAGATTTCACTACCGATGGAAACTGGGAAGTGATCGAGGGTAATGCTACCATTGATGGAAGCATATTTGATCCAACGACGGTTGAGCCTGGTGTTTTTGTGATCTCTTATACAGATTCAGAAGTTGAATGTCCGGTCTATGCAGAAGTTGAGATCACTGTGATCGACTGTGAGGTAGGAACAGTAGTTGACTTTGAGATCTTCAACGGGGTTACTCCTGATGATGATGGATATAACGATTACTTTATCATAACAGGTATAGAGCTTTATCCAGATAATAATATGAAGATCTATAACCGATGGGGAGTACTGGTATTTGAAACGGATAATTACGGAGGATCTGATGGTACTCAGAATGTTTTCAGAGGAATTTCTGAAGGTAGAGTTACTGTAAAACAAAATGAGGAATTACCAACAGGAACCTATTATTATGTCCTTGCATTCCCAGGAGAGAATCCAGGTAAGAGCAGTTACGCAGGATATTTATATGTAAATAGATAGAAAAGAAATCAAAACTAATATCCGGGAGGATAAAAGATCCTCCCGGGATTAAAAAATACTTAACTATGAAACACAGTTATTTAACACTTATACTTTTGATTTTACTGGGCACCGTCTCTGTTAAGGCGCAACAAGACCCACAGTATACACAATATATGTATAATACTCAGGTGGTCAACCCAGCCTATGCAGGTTCACGAGATGTATTGAGTTTTGGACTTTTATACCGTACTCAATGGGTTGGTCTTGATGGTGCACCTGAATCAGGAACTTTTTCTATGAATACTCCTTTTGGTGGGTTGGATAACATGGGAATTGGACTATCTTTTGTATACGATGAGATTGGACCTGCCAGAGAATCAAATATCGTGGTGGACTATTCCTATACGATCAACACCTCCGACTATAATGAATTATCATTTGGACTTAAGGCAGGCCTTGATATCCTGGATGTTGATTATACGAAGCTGAATATCTTCGATCAGGGCGACCCGCGGTTTCAGAACAATGTAGATAATAAATTACAACCACAAATTGGTGCTGGGGTTTATTACAACACCGACAGATTCTATTTAGGACTTTCGGTGCCTAACTTTCTTACCACTAAACACTATGATGAATCAAATTTATCTGATCCAGATTTTCAAACAGTAGCTGCTGAAAGACTGCATTATTTTCTGATTGCAGGATATGTGTTCGATCTTAGTGATAATGTAAAGTTCAAACCGGCTACATTGGTAAAAGCAGTAAGTGGTTCACCATTACAGATGGATGTTTCAGCAAACTTCTTACTGTATGAAAAATTGACCCTTGGTGCTGCTTACCGATGGAGTGCAGCCATGAGTGCATTGGTTGGATTCCAGGTTTCAGATGGAATTTTTATAGGTTTTGGATATGACTATCAAACAACTGATTTAGAGGATTACAGTGATGGATCTTATGAGGTATTCTTAAGATTTGATATTTTGAATAATCCACAAAAAGTATTAACACCTAGATTCTTCTAATAAAAATAAATGATATGAAGACATTATTACAAAAAATATTTTTGATCGCTTTAGTATTGATATGTGCTAATGTAGTTTATTCTCAAAATAGTAAAATCAAAAAGGCTACCAAAAATTTTGATAAATATTCCTTTATTGATGCCAGGGATGTATATCTTAAAGTAGTTGAGGATGGTTATCAATCTGCTCAGATTTATAAAAAATTAGGGGATACCTATTATTATAACAGTGATTATAATAATGCTGCTAAATGGTATAAAAAGCTAATTGATGAATTTCCTGATGAAGCACAACCATTGGACTATTACAGAACTGCCCAAAGTTTGAAAAGTCTTGATATGTATGATGAATCTGACGAATTGATGAGGGCATACATAGCGATGAATGGAAGTGGTGGCTTGATACAAAAATATAACAACAACCCAGATTATTTGAATAGCATTTCAGACAAAGAAAAAGATTACCAAATTCAAAAAACGGGTATAAATTCATCTACATCAGAT
>JABDLO010000182.1 GCA_013002995.1 Saprospiraceae bacterium
TCTGAATACGATGCGTTTCGATTCATATTTGACTTTTATCAGTTAAAACTTGGGCCACAGGATTATATGAATCCTCAAAGTGATTTGGTTTCTAAAATTGTGAATCATTATCAAAAGTTATCTGAAAACTTCGGAGTGGAGAAGCTTCCTGAAGAGGATTATGTCAATAACATGGGTTACCAGTTTATGAGCATGAAACAATTCAAAAAATCTGAAGATTTCTTCAACTTGAACATCGTGAATTACCCGGAGAGTTTTAACGTTTATGATTCTCTCGGTGATCTATATGTAGCAATGGGGAAAAAGGATAAAGCTATTGAGCAATTTAAGAAATCACTATCTCTAAACCCTGAGTCATATTCTAAGGATAAATTGAAGAAATTGATGGAGGATTAGATTAAGAAGATAAGAGTGTAAAAACATTGAGACTTAAAGGCATCCATTAGTTCTTAATTAATGTCTTGCTGATTGAATGAGTTCTAATTATAGATCGATATTCAGAATAGAGATTATACCAATAAATATCTTCAAACATAAAGTGGTTTTCATGCTTAAATCATCCATTTTGCTATCCCTAATCATTATCATTGCTTGCAATTCTTCAAAGAATGATGTTTCAACATTATCAGACAGTGATTCTATTGAAAATGCTTTAATAATGATGATTGAAGAAAGAGAAAGAGCCATGATCAACAAAGATGTTGAAACTGCTATTTCCCAGTTTTCAGATGATATAACCTGGATCAATTCTCAGGGATACTTCTTTGAAGGAATAGAAGTAGTGACTGATTTTCATCATATGATGGCAGGAAATGATTCTCTGGATTACTATTACGAAGCGGGTAAGCCAAGAATTAGGATACTGGATGAGGAGAATGCCCTGGCATATTATTCCTGGAAGATGTTCTGGTATAGAAAAGATAATCCAGTTGATACCACAATGAAGGAGATTGGATTGATGACTTTAAATGCAAGGAAATACAATGATACTTGGAAATGGAATGCCATTACAAATCAGCATACTCCTTGGTTTTACGACTCAGTTGAACCGGTTATAATAGAGTAGAGACCTTGAAAATCAATTTCCTATTTATATCCACTACATGATTGATGACCTGCCAATAAAAGGCCATCATACCTTTCTTGTGATAAAAATTGAGGTGTGTATGGATCACCTTCCATTTTTAATTGGCTGGTAAATGCCCATATATGGTTACTGGATCCGCAACGGAGTGCTTCATACAAATTGATCAAGTCTTCGTTCATAGTTTCAGTCAAGGCAGCATCAAGATCGAAAATATCCAAATCTTCTATTGTAGCTCCTACATATAAGGCATCATATAATGACAGTTCACCCTTTGCCGTCAGAGAATTAAATAAATCCTGCAATTCAGGTAAGGTGTATACACCTGCATCATCTGATCCTGTATCAGGAATGTCATACTCATCCATCACCTCTAGAACGAAATCAACATGTCGCTGCTCAGAAGCACCAATATTGTCAAAAATGATGTGATCATATAGAGATCCAAGGTATGCATATACATCACGGGCCAGCTTTTCTTCCTCTCTCAGGTAAAATAAAGTAAGTGCTTCATCGTCTGTTAGGGTAACCAAAGGTTCCTCGATGATCGGATCATCATCCCCGCAGGATATAAATGAAAACATTATAAAGGAAAGAAAAGCAACTGAAAGAATTGGATATAACTTTTTCATTGACAAGTATTTTTTGGTTAACACTTTGCAAGTAAAAGAAGGTGAAATGAAAAATCAGTGATCGATGTTACACATGCACCTATATCAAGGCTGACATTGGGTATTTGAATTATTTCTGCATAAAAGACATTAGTTCAGTTAAACCTAGTTAATATGCTCCCTCTCCATAATCGTGGCCACATTATACATCTCCAACAATTAAGGAGAGAAGAAAAAGCTGAATTGGATAAAATCAAAAATCTTCCATATTCTACAAGAGTTAAAAAAGCGACTCAAATAAAAGTGAAGTATCAAAAGCTAAAAAGCGAACTGAGACACAACCTATATTTGAATTCTTTAAAGAAGCCATAAGCTGCTTTTTAGTTAAAATTTCAGAATGAATTTATTATTCAGTGATCTGGATAAAGATCAGGATATGGTTTTATCCTAATCATAGATTTCTAACTTAGAGGCATAAGAATATCTAATGCCCACACAATCAACCAATGGTGGAATTTCAATGTATCCAACTAAATATTACAGAGCTTTTTATCATTTTACAATAATATCCTTAGTCATTGTCTTCTTATGCAATTGTAAAAATTCAGAGGAGGAAAATTTATACTCAATTGCACTTAAAGAAGTATGGATTCCCATGCCAGATGGAACAAGGCTCGCAGCTGACCTCTACCTGCCGGTCACAGACGATTCCAATGAGACCTTCCCGGTATTGCTTGAATACTTGCCTTATAGAAAGGACGAACATAGAAAGCTGAGATATCCGGTATTCTCTTACTTTGTCAAGAGAGGGTATGTGGTGGCCAGAGTTGACATCAGAGGGACTGGAAGGAGTGAAGGTGAATTGATTGAATATGAATATACTGACCAGGAGCAGGAAGATGGAGAAGAAG
The DNA here is from genome assembly GCA_013002995.1 of Saprospiraceae bacterium. Taxonomy (GTDB): domain Bacteria; phylum Bacteroidota; class Bacteroidia; order Chitinophagales; family Saprospiraceae; genus JABDLO01. The sequence continues at coordinate 2,607 of JABDLO010000182.1, forward strand.
TAATTCAATGGTTATCGGAGCAGGATTTTTCTACCGGATCAGTAGGAATGTTTGGTATTTCCTGGGGAGGATTTAATGCCATTCATCTGGCCATGCGACAACCTCCGGCTTTAAAAGCCATATTGTCAATGATGGCCACAGACGATATTTATGAGGACGATGTGCATTTCATTGATGGGATGATGCATGTAGATGCATATGAAATAGGCAGAGATCTGAAGAATGTTATTCCCGGAGCTCCTGACTTTATTGTTGATGATGAGTATTTTGAAGAAAAATTCGATACAGAACCTTGGTTATTAAAATATAAAAGACAACAAAGGGATGGCCTCTTCTGGGACAGAGCATCTTTAAATGCTGATTATTCCAAATTGAAGACACCGATTCTTATGATATCGGGGTACTATGACGGTTATCGGGATAGCAGCCCCAGGATCTTACAGCATGTAAACGCTCCAAAGAAGGCCATTATAGGTCCCTGGAATCACACCTTTCCTCATATGGCCACTCCGCCACCTTCAATTGAATGGAGAGCAGAAGCAGTAAGGTGGTTTGACCATTGGTTGAAAGGAGTGGATAATGGTATTCTAGATGAACCAGCAATGGCTGTTTTTATTAGAGATGGTCATGGTCCGAGCGTACCAGATTCAATAGCAGGTAGCTGGGAGTGGGTAGAAGAGTGGCCTTCTGAAAAAGTGGATTCCCTCAAATTGTATTTGCAGGATGAAGGAAGATTAGATTCTAATATTACCGAAATAGGACAAGACGTCCTAGATTACATACCCTCTGCCGGAATTGAAGCCAGTGGTTCAGTAATGTGGTGGGGAGATTGGTCACCTGATCTTAGGAATTCAGATGAGTATAGCCTGGTTTATGAAACTGAACCATTGGAAGAAGATATTCAGATCCTTGGCTTTCCAAAACTAAATATCTGTACCTCAGTTGATGTTCCACAGGCTCACTTTATAGGAAGACTATCGGATGTATCAGCATCAGGAGAGGTCACACTTGTTACAGGGGCAGGAATCAATGGGTCTCACAGGAATTCTTCCTCTTCTCCAGAGCATCTCATTCCCGGGCAGACTTATCAACTGAAAATTGAAATGCACTTTACTTCCTGGACATTTAAGAAAGGAAACAAATTAAGGGTGGCCATGAGCAATGGTCAGTGGCCGATGATTTGGCCCACTCCTTCACCGATAGAAATGACAGTATATACAGGAGGTGTAAATCCTTCTTCTTTGAGTTTGCCAATCTGGAAAGGCCGAGGCAACCATCGGCCTCAATTTAAGGTTCCCGGGAAAGATCCTAAATTACCAGGTTATGAAACAAAAACTTCAGGAACAGTTTCAGGATTTGCAGAGGTATCAGAAACTAAGAACGATACTATAGCAGGAATTACACAAGTGATTGCATCTAATGAAGGAACGATAACGTATCCCTGGGCCACCTGGAAATCAAAAGAACACATTATACATCAGGTTAATGATCACGTACCAGCAAAAGCATCAGTGAAAAGCAATTATGAGATCTTGATTAATAATGACCATCAAAAATTGAAATGGGAAGGAATCCTCAATTTTTGGAGTGACGAGTCCAATTTCTATTATGAATATTCTAGAAGGTTATCAGATCAGGACAGTCTGATCCGTATTAAAACATGGAAGGACACCATTCCGCGAGATTTTCAGTGATTAATCAATATAATTCTCTCTTCATAAGTGAATGAAGCAACCTTCATATTGAAATGATGTATTTACTTTATAACGAAACGAATAAGTCATCAGGTCTACTTTGAAAACAATCATCACTAAATATCCTATCTGGTCATTCCTGATCATTAACTACCTGATATCATGGAGTTTTTTATACCCGTGTTATCAGCTCATATTAAACAATGATGAAATTCCTCCTCTGGCTTTCATAGGCCTTATAGGAGGATATGGTCCGACAATAGCTGCCATTCTGGTGCAGTGGATTATTGACAAATCAGAATTAAAGCGCCTTTTGCTGAAAATTATTCAATTCAGAATATCCGCGAAGGTATTGGCAATCATTATTTTGATCCCGATTCTGTTGTACATCCTGAGTCAGGGAGTTTCCACCATCATCTTTGGTGGGGAGATGGCCTTGGATCCAGCAAAGCCATTAAAGGGAATCCTGGTTTGGATTTTATTGGCTTTACCATTTGGTCCGATGGGAGAAGAGCTAGGGTGGAGAGGGTATATGCTACCTAAATTGCTTGCAAGACATAGTGTAATCAAGAGCACGATACTCGTTGGTCTTGCCTGGGGAGTATGGCATTTGGCTTCTTTTACTTTTCCCGGTGCTGCCATACCAAGTTTTCTTCCAGTCAACTTGTGGACCATAATTCTCTTTTGCTGTAATACCATTGGAATAAGTATGATCTATACGTATG
>JABDLO010000203.1 GCA_013002995.1 Saprospiraceae bacterium
GTGGGAGATGAAGTGATTATCACCTGGAAGGAGAATGAAGGAATTAAGGCTAATACGTGCATCCGATGTTTTGAGAATATTAAACAATCTTTCAGGAATAGATCTGAATATTTTATTGATAAATACGGTTTTATACCGGAATTTAAGGCAGGAATGAATACCGGTCAAGTTACTACCGGCGAGATCGGAACACTGAAAAAGGAGATTGTGTACACAGGAGATGTTCTCAATACAGCTGCACGCATCCAGGGATTGTGTAATGAGTACCAGGCGGATCTTTTGATTTCGGAGCCATTGTTTATTCTTTTGAATTTAAGTGAAGTCTCAAATGAACGTATCGGAGAACTTACCCTAAAAGGTAAAGAAAAGAAAATGGGGGTAGTGAGGGTGAGTGTTGAGTGATTGGTGAAAATAAATCTCTCATTGTGGTGTAGATTCTGATGGAAAGTATGAGCCTGGTGGAGAAATTGATTGTACATTTAAGATCGTACATCTTACATTGAAATTCGTACATTGAAAGCATGTTGACAAGAGAACAAAAATCAAGTCTGAGAGATACCCTTTTCAGACACCTGGATGGAATAGCTGTTGCTCCAACTGCCTATGCATTACATGAGAAAGGGGTGTTGGATTACCTTGTAGAGCACAAAGAAATTTCTCTGACAGACATATCGGATCATTTCTCTGCTAATGAAGGCTACATGAATGTGGCCCTGAGGTTATTGGCTTCACAAGGATGGTTGGAGATGGCCATTGATAATGATTCTATATCATATCATATCAATGATAAAAGTGCAAAGGTGTTTAAGCTGGTTCCCTTGTATAAGGATGTAGTGGATCTCATAAAATTTACAGAGAGATTCCATAGAAGAAAGTTTGAACAAGCTCCTTTTTTATTATGGGAAAAAATTGCCAGGAGATACTTAAATCATTTTGAGCTTAAAAGTTGGGACAACAGGAAATCCCTGGCTTACCAGGTGCTAAAACATATTGAAGGGATATTGGTCGGCCCGACTGTTGTTGCTTTAGGAATGGGAGGCATGTTTCACAAGTACTTTATGGATACTTCATTCAGGCCTGATGAATTTCATGCCGATGGAGATGCATTCGAGCGATTACTGAATTTCTTTGTTGAATTGGGATGGTTTACCAGGAAGAATGGCACCTTTTCATTTAAGGAAGAAGGGTTGTTTTATGCCAGACGAGCTTCTGCCTATGGTGTTACCGTTTCTTATATTCCTATGTTCAGGCACCTGGATGACATGATTTTTGGCAAGGCTGACCTATTAAGAAATGTTGCAGTCGGTGAAAGGGAAAAACATGTGGATCGGGAGATGAATGTATGGGGTAGCGGTGGAGCTCATTCTGCTTATTTTAAGAAAATGGATGAGGTGATCCGTGAAATCTTCAATAAGCCCCTGGATGAGCAACCGGCGGGAATGCTGGACATGGGATGTGGTAATGGAGCTTTTTTGATCCATGCTTTTGAAGTAATTGAAGGACAGACTTTACGTGGTCAGCATCTTGAAGACCATCCATTATTCCTGGTGGGTGCTGATTTTAATGAGGCTGCACTGAAAGTTACCAGGGCCAACCTTATCAATGCTGACATATGGGCTAAGGTGATCTGGGGTGATATCGGCCGACCTGACCTGCTTGCTGATAAATTAAAAGAAGATTACGGAATCGAATTGCGAGATCTCTTAAATGTTAGAACATTCCTTGATCACAATCGGATTTGGACTGATCCCACAAATGATAAGGAATTAAATGTCAGCGACTCTACCGGTGCTTTTTCCCATAGAGGAACAAGAATCCCTAATCATAATGTGGAGCAAAATCTCAAAGAACACTTTCAGAAATGGCAACCCTATGTGGATCATCACGGATTACTCTTAATAGAACTTCATACCATTTCACCACAACTTGCAGCTGAAAATATTGGCAGAACGGCTGTTACCGCATACGATGGGACCCATGGGTTTTCGGATCAGTATATTGTTGAATTGGATGTGTTTCTTAAGGTGTTAGAAGAAGTGGGATTACATCAAGATGAGCGTTTCAGCCACAAGTTTCCGAATTCTGAATTGGCAACAGTGAGTATTAATTTATTTAAAGGTCATTGATGAGAATAAAACTGTGCCTGATATTATTGATGATTTTTACTGCCTGCTCTGAAAAGAGACATGAGGATCCATATATCATTACAGTCAATGGTGTTCAGGAAATCAGCGATACATTGACGTGGCTTTCTCACGAACATATTCTTGTTGATTTTATAGGGGCTGACAGTATTGATACACAGGATTGGGATCATGATGAAGTGATGGATTCTATCTTGCCATTTCTGGAAGAAATAAAGAAATTAGGAGTTGATATTTTTGTAGATGCTACCCCTCAATACCTGGGAAGAGATGTCCTTCTTTTAAAAAAGCTTTCAAAAGCAACAGGTTTGAGAATTATAACCAATACAGGTTTATATGGTGCTGTAAATGATAAATATGTTCCTTCTTTTGCATTTGATAGATCCAGCAAAGAATTGGCAGATACCTGGATCGAAGAATTTGAAGAAAGTATTGAAGGTACAGGCATCTATCCAGGATTTATAAAGGTGAGCGTGGATAACAATGATACCCTTGATCCAATAGATAAAAAAATAATTGAGGCAGCTGGCATCACTTCATTGACTACAGGAATGACAATAGCATCTCATACCGGGCATTCCAGGGCTCTTTGGTCTCAATTAGATGTCCTTGAATCATTGGAGGTGCCTATGGATCAATTCATCTGGGTTCATGCCCAGAATGAAACTGACAATAATATTTATCTAAAAGCTGCAGAAAAAGGATGCTGGATAAGCCTGGATGGGCTAGGGTGGGAATTGGAACAACACCTTAGTAAAATTCAATTTGCTAAAGAAAATGATATTCTTGATCATATCCTGATATCACATGATGCAGGGTGGTTTGATCCTCAAAAAGATACCCAGGATATAAAACCCTATTCGGCCATTTTTAAAAATCTAAAATCATTACTATTGGAAAATGGATTTACCGAGAATGAGTGGAGACAATTGATGATTATAAATCCAGCTAAAGCTTTTAGTATTAATGGAACAACTCATTAGTTTACCCTTCACATCAAATCTACCAGACTGGTAAGGTGTATTTATGGTGTAAAACCAGCACAACGTAACTTTAATCAGAATGATCCACACTTTGTGAAGAATCATGAATTAATCTTAGGATCTCAGATGTAATTGTATCAGTATAGAGCTCCGGAATATCATGGCCTAAGCCATCGATCCACAACTTTCTGGCATTTGGTATCATCTCATAGCATTTTTTACCATGCTCAAAAGGAACCATTGGATCACGCACTCCGTGGATTATTAACGTAGGAATATTAAGTAGTTTTAAATCTTCATACCTGGAGTAGAAAAACCTAATCCAAGGGATACATTATTCAAACACTTGGATAGAATTACTCAATTAAATTATAGCAGAGAAAAGTTCATCGAAATTGTGAAGAATACCAATGCAGATCTTAAGCACCATTTTACTTTCAGGGAAATTACCGGATAAATCTGGATTATCGAAATATAAGGGATCTATATAAGATCATAATGACCATCATTACACTTGCCAAAAGACTAATTTATCAGATAGAAAATATAATTCAACTTCCATATTATCCTAAAGTAATTAATTGATTTTCTTGATTTATTTTAAAATATGTAGTAAATTAACAATCCACTCAATTCCTAAGCTATTCTTTTTAGGTATGTACTCGAGGTTTGCAATATCATGATTCTATGGGTATTGCATCCAACTCTTGGTTTGCCTGGTCTTATTGGTTGAAAATTTAGTCTCATCAAATATTTTATTCACTTTCTAAAACCAATAATTATGAGGAAATTAATATTATTATCCTGTCTAACTTTAAGTGTATTTGCATTTTCAAGTTTTATCAATCCTAATGCTTCTGCTGATATTGAAGCACCCAATGGTGCCACCGTGATTGAAATACCTTACTTTAACTCTGGACCTTTATGTAATGGAGAATTTCTTGAATTAACAGGAACTTGGCAGATTATAAGTAATGTACATCCGGATGGAAATGGTGGCTTTCATGTAGTGGATCATTGGCATATTAAAGCTTCTGGAATTGGAACTTATGGAAATGAATATAAACTAAATTATTCTGATAATTTTGTTACAAATACTGGAGCAGGTGGATTACCATTTACGGGTACAAATACATCTAACTTCAATATTATCGGGAAGGGAAAAGCACCAAATTTAAAATCCTGGGGAGTAGTACATGTAACCATTAATGCTAACGGTGATGTAACTGCAGATGTTAATTGGAGTGCATTCACTTGTAAATAATTTATCTGAAGTAATTAAAGATCATCTTAATAAGATCTTAAGGTGATCTTTTTAAATTTTTTATGTAATAAAAGTTAAAGCGATATAACAGTTCATTACACATGACAATGAATTTTTCGTGATTTAAAAAGCCACAGTTTTCTTTGCAATCCACTTCCATATACATGGAATTCACTATCTTTTCTTATTATGCTGGGACAAGGAATCTATAATAACCATGTCTGACAAAATCTCAATGAACATTTCCAAAAGTGGCAACCTTATGTAAATCACCACGGTTTATTGTTGATCGAGCTACATCCTTTGAGCCCGGATCTCGCTGCCAAAAAATATTGGAAAAACAGTTGTAACAGCTTAAAATGGCACGCATGGTTTTTCTGATCAGTACATTGTTGAACTGGATGAATTTCTTAAAGTATTGGAAGAGGTTGGATTACATCGGGATGAACGTTTCAGTCACAAGTTTCCCAATTAAGAATTGGCTATGGTAAGTATTAATTTACTTAAAGGAAGTTGAAAATAATTAGCCATTCCTTGTACAAATGATTATCGTACCTCATCCTTTGGGTGATCTTTAATCAATTTCAAAATTTCTTTTGAAATGGTTTCAGCATAGAGCTCGGGAATATCGTGTCCTAAGCCGTCGATCCATAGCTTTCTGGCATTTGGGATCATCTCATAGCATTTTTTACCATGCTCGAATGGAACCATTGGATCATTTACCCCGTGGATAATCAATGTAGGAATATTAAGTTGCTGTAATCCTTCATATCTGGAGCCGGACTTTAAAATGGCTTGTGTCTGCTGCTGAAAAGAAAGAGGATTATCTCCTTTCCTGTTCCTGTAATTGTAGAGAACTGATTTCGCGGTTTCTTCTACATTGATGTCATACTTGTTATCTCCTTTGAGCAACGCTCTTCCTAACAGATGTAGTTTTATGGTATTGGATTCTGACTTAACAAGGCCGTATCGAAGATTGGCCATAAAAAGATCTGTAACCAAAATGGGTTTTGTTGCAGGTAATTCATCATCCATCATATATCCACTTGACATTATTGAAGTAAGTGTTGACACCCTTTTAGGATGATGGATGGCGAGTGTCTGTGTAATCATACCCCCCAGTGATATGCCAATAACATGAGAAGTTTCTATTTTCAATAAATCCAGTACAGCAATGGCATCCAATGCCATATCTTCCAGGGTATAGGAATCAAAAAGACTCCAATCTCCCTCCCAGTCTGAAAGTCCGGTCCCCCTGTTATCCATTCTTACAACTTGATATCCGGATTCCACCAGCGGGTCAATAAAATATTCTGGCCATGATAAGGCATCATTGGACATTCCCATGATCAGGAGAATGGTACCTCTAAGAGAATCATCAGGCATCCTGGATTCATACCATATCTTTACATTCCCATTGTAGGCATACCCTTCTTGTCCTTTGAGTGGTGGGGGACCTGTTTTAATAACTTCGGCTATGACTCTATCTGCATTGGCTGGCAGTTGGGGAAGGGAGATTTTCATATAGATGATGCCTGAAACAAGCAAGATCACTGTTGCAATGGCGAATATTTTCAAAACCTTTCCTATCATAACATAAACAGATTCTTATTCAGATATTGTAGTTGTCAACTCCACAACATGCCCATCCGGATCCTTGGTATAGATGGAGTGAAAGATGATGTGGTCCTGAAAGTTGTATTCGATTCCCAATGATTCATATTTTTTCCTGGCTTTCGCAAATGCATCATTATCGACATTGAAAGCAAAGTGATCGATGATGACGTTTTTACTTCTCAATGGAACTTTAGGTTCTTCAGGATTAGCAGGAAAAAGAGCAATACCTGTTTGTCCTGCAAGGAGGAAGACGGGGAACTTTCCCCATTCAGGAACTTTGATAATTTTTAAACCAAGGACTTCATGGTACCATTTGGCGGAAGTCTCCATATCCTTCACTCTTAAGGCAACGTGATCCAGGAAGTTGATTTCAAAATCGAGATTTTCATTCATCTTTAGTGTTTCAAAAAACTAATATGATGCTTTCTCAAATGCCTGCCAAGCTTTCTTCATTTTATTGAATAGAAAATATCCGAAGCCCATTGTGATGAAGACCGCTACACCAACCATATTATAAAACATAGAGGTAGGAACACTTTCTATTGCAACTACCTTCGGAATTCTTACTAATACTTCAGCCATAAAGGCTCCATACAATCCGAATACTGACCAATACATAAAATTGAGATGGAACGAAATATAGTTTTTCGGCTTTTTTAGTATCATCGGAGCCATACCTCCTATCAGGGTAACAGTACTTACTAAAGCAAAAAAATGAAAGATCCCGAATCGACCGTATAAATTGTAAAGCATAAATGAAGTAATCAATACTCCAGTCATGCTTGCTGTATAGACATATCCATTTTTCTTGTGCCATGAAGTTCCTTTTTTGGCAATCAATACAATGCTTCCTGTCACCATAGCTGCCATTGAAAAGACAAAATGAATGATTCCTGTGGATCCTGAGAAGAGATGTTCCATTATTCCAAATGTATTAAATTAATGAAAGAGACCTCTATATTATATAAGGGTTGCATTGAAATGTTTAGATTTGATTGACATCAAATTATTGAAGCCAGTATGAACCACTTGATATTGATTACAAGCCTAATTTTATTATTCAATCCAAGACTTGATCACCAAAGATCAGATGTTGCATTTGAAAATGTATCATCAACCCACCTGCCCTCCATCGTCCTTTCCAGCCACAACTCCATGGATGCTGAAGTCGTGGATATCGACATGGATGGTGACCTGGATATGGTCATTGCTGTTGAATTCTATAAGAATGTGATCTTGCTGAATGATGGGACTGGAAAGTTTGAGGATGGTTCTCACCTCATTCCTGATAAAGAAATTAAAAAGGAAGTTCTTCCATACCGTTACTATCCTTACCACGACTCAGAAGACGTTGCTGTGGAAGACTTTGATCATGATGGGGATTATGACATTGTCATTGTGACGGAGGATGATCAGAAGAATGAACATTACGTATGGACAGGAAATAAATACGTAGATAAAAGTGATGAATTTCCAGTAACAGGAGTAACCAATGGTTTAACAGCAGCTGACTTGAATGGTGATGGTGGTATGGACCTCGTATTGGCCAATAATGGACAGGATGAAATTCTCATGAATGTAAAAGGAACATTTATAGAAGAGACGTCTTCAAGGTATCCGGAATCAGATGATATCACTCAAGACATAGAAGCGGCTGATGTGGATGGTGATGGAGACCTGGACTTGATTGTAGGAAATGAAAATCTATCCAAGTTGCTGTTGAACCATGGAAATGGTAGTTTTTCTGATGAAACGACAATCCGGTTCAAGGGAGTTGAAATCAGAGAAACCAGGGAAGTAGATGCCGCTGATGTAGATGGAGATGGTGACCTGGATCTATTTCTTTCCAATGTATTGCTTTTTCAAAAACATGAACCGATCCAACAACTGCTGATCAATGATGGTAAAGGGTTCTTTACCGATGAAACTTCATCCAGGATGAATGTGGAGACTGAAACCGGATTTGTAGATTCAGACTTTAATGACCTGGATATGGATGGTGATTTGGATCTGATCATGGGTGGATTCGGAGGATTGAAGATCATGGAAAATGATGGATCAGGCCACTTCAAAGATGTAACCTTAACCCTTGTTAAAGAAGAAATCAAAAGTATCATCATTGATGTAGAAATGGCAGACTTTGACCAGGATGGGAAGAATGATATTTACTTGTCTGTTTTCAGAGGGCCTGATATTTATTTGAAAGGCAATTAGTGCTTCAAAAGAAGAGAAGGATATAGTTGCTTGAGGATTTTATCGGGAAGGTTTAAAGCAGGTGATCCAATATTATTAAAGATGGATGAAGTTTGTGTCTTATTTTGGTAGGTTAATAATGCAAATGTATTTTTTAGCCATTCAAGGATTCTCTATCTTTATTAACCGGGTAAAGAGAGGTAGATGGCATAGTAGGAAGATCTATAAGTTCATCCGCATATTATTGGTTATAAACATTTGTAAACGGATAAGTGAAAACATAACGCGGATTATTAAGTCCATGGAAATGAGGGACTTATGTTTTTTGTACCCTAGTTAGAGAAGGGATATATCCATACCTTGGTGTGGATATATAAATGTTAGCAACAAGTTTGATGTATAAACTTTCCTGAAATAGGTTGACTAAAAATTAATCATTTAATTATAGTCACTTAATGAAAACGCAATAAGACCACTAGCTTTGGGGAGAAAAACTACCTCTTTGCAGGTTCACCCAAAACAACTCAAAATACAGCAATGCTATATTCGTTCTTTAGTAGCTGTAAGGCTAATAAGATAAATCCTAGAGAATGGTTACAATATGTATTGGAAAATATCCCTGACTGGAATATTCAAAAACTCAACCAATTACTACCTGACGCTTTTAATGAAAATAAGAGCATGTAGTTGCTCGGACGGATACGTAAGTTGTGATACCGAAGGTGCTTCGATTGGTTTTAAAGTAATTAAAAATGGAGAAAAAGCAGCGAAATCGTGGGAAGTTTAACAAAATGCGATTGAGTTACTTCATGGAGCTAAATTAATGGTGCAAGCATATCGTATAGGATTTAAGCCAAGCCAAACTATTCAGATTCAATAAGGTTTTAACCTAAATAATTATAATTTGAGTTATGTTATCAATATTGAAACAAGACAGTTTTTCATTTAACTTAAAGTGCTTTCTATTAATAAAAATATGTTAATATTTTTTTTAAAAGACCAGTATAGTACAGGATACTTACAATATCTAATTGTAATATTCTTACACAAACTTGAACAGAATGAAAAAAATTACTCTTAATTCTTTATTGATTTGCTGTATTACGTTATTTTCTCTTTGTTTAACAGCGCAAGACGCACCTCCTTCTGATGATATTTTTAGATTGCAAAATGTTGCTACGGGAGAATTCTTAACCGCTGCAGGAGGAAGTACTCAGCCTGTTACAATGTCAGCTTCTGGAGAAGCTCAAAATACACATTGGACGTTTGTAGCAAGTGGAGACTATTATAATATAGATAGTGAAAGTGAAACTGGTGGTACTGGAATACTGCGTGCACCAGGTGATGGTGGTCCAGGGGGACCTTATGTAGTTGTAAGTACTTTAAAAGCTCCGCCAGCATCTGATACAGATAAAACGTGGACGATACATTATGACGGAACTACTGATACGTATAGATTTGAATCCAGAACCGCGGGTAGATTTATGTATCAAAATGCAGATGGAACGGTAACCCATACTCCTGCCCCAGATACAGATGATAGAAGTAATTGGAAACTCATTCCTCTTGTGCAACCTCCACCAGTTGGGGTAACTCTTACATTTCAAAATGTAGAAACAGGCGAATTCTTGACCACTGCAACAGCAAGTAGTCAGCCGGTCACCATGTCCGTTACAGGAGAAGCTCAAAATACACATTGGACGCTTGTAGAAAGTGGCGCATATTATAATATAGATAGTGAAAGTGAAAGCGGTGCTACTGGAATACTGCGTGCAACAGGTAGTGGAGCTAATTTTTTAGTTGTAAGTACGCTAAAAGCTCCGCCAGCAGCCGATACCGATAAAACGTGGACGATACATTATAACGCAACTACGGATACGTATAGATTTGAATCCAGAACCGCTGGCAGATTTTTGTATCAAAATGCAGATGGAACGGTAACTCATACACCTGCCCCGGATACAGATGATAGAAGTAATTGGAAACTCGCCCCTCCGGTACAAAATCAAATTCCAGTGGGGGTAACGCTTAGATTTCAAAATGCAGAAACAGAAGAATTCTTAACCACTGCAACAGCAAGTAGTCAGCCGGTCACCATGTCTGCTACAGGAGACGCTGTCAATACCCACTGGACGCTGGTAGAAAGTGCAAGTGAAAGTGGAATATATAATATAGATAGTGAAAGTGAAACTGGTGCTACTGGAATACTTCGGGCAACAGGTGCAGGAAATTCTTATTTAGCTGTAGGTACTAATAAAGCTCCGCCAGCAACCGATTCAGATAAAATATGGACAATATCTTATAACGGCACCACAGACACTTACAGATTTGAGTCAAATACGGCTGGCAGATTTTTGTATCAAAATGCAGATGGAACGGTAACCCATACTGTAGCCGATGCTACAGATAATAGAAGTAATTGGAAACTCGTTCCGCTACCAGTAGAGGCAGCTCCGGATGAAGATACCAATACAGATTTATCTTGTCCATTATCAGGTGAATTCCAAAATGATGAAACTCGAAATGTTGATATACCAGACGCTGTTAATGTTGGAACCGTTGATGATAGAACTTGCTATTCTGATTACTCAGAAAGTGTGGTATATGGAAAGACCTGGGGTGTTTATAATATTACCGATGGGTCTAACCACTGGGATGCTCCTGGTACCTTGCAACCTAGAATAGAACGCTCTTTACCCAGATCAAGTGAATCTGGTGTGGGGAGTTATGCAAGGTTTACAGGAATTGTAAGAATCCTTGAAGTAGGGGATGCAGGCTCTTTTGGCCAAGATGGTAGTTATTTAATACAAGCCAAAGGTAAGCATACTGGTGGCGGAGGACCTCCAGATCCTGCAATCTGTTTATATAGAGCACATCCTGTATACGGTACAGGTGTCAATGCAGACAAGCAAGTGGCTTTTGATATTTATGCTGAACGTATCTTAGTACGAGGAGGATCAGGTAGCGGTAGAGAAGTTGTATTCCTAAAGAGAGTAAACAAAAATGAAGAGATCAATTTTGAGTTAGAGGTAGGTTTTAGGGCAGATCCAAACGATGTTACAAAAAAAATACATTATTGCGATGCAGTAATCGGAGGGGAAGCTTTTAATTATAATATTCCTGAGCCGGAAAGAGGGCTGGAATCTGGTATTAGATATGGTGTATATCGTGTAAAAGGTGGTAGGGCTCAAATGCGATGGGCCAATACTACTTACGAAAAGGTTGAGATTGTAGACTCAGACCCAGCACCAAGCGAAGTTGTTAGATTAAGAAATGTAGAAACAGGCGAATTCTTAACCGCTGCCGCTGGAAGTACTCAGCCTGTCACCATGTCAACTTCAGGAGGAGCTCAAAATACACATTGGACATTTGTAGCAAGTGGGCCATATTATAATATAGATAGTGAAAGTGAAACTGGTGGCACTGGAATACTTCGTGCACCAGGTGCTGGTGGTCCGGCAGGACCTTATGTCATTGTAAGTACTACAAAAGCTCCGCCAGCACCCGATACAGATAAAACATGGACGATACATTATGACGACCTTACTGATACGTATAGATTTGCATCTAGAGCCGCTGGCAGATATTTGTATCATGAAGCAACCGGAGAAGTAACACATAAACCAGCTGCTGAAACTGATAATAGAAGCGTATGGCAAGCCATACCACTAACCGAGCCTTTACAATCAGAATTAGTTTCTACAAATGTTAGCTGTGCTGGCGCAGATGACGGAACGGTTAGTGTATCTGTTACTGGGGGATTAGCCCCATATACCTATTTATGGAGTACTGGTGAAACAACAGCATCAATAAGTAATCTTGCAGCAGGTACCTATTCGGTTATCGTTACGGATTCTTTAAACGAAACTATAACCGCAAGTACAGAAATTACTGCACCTAGTGAAATTGTTGTGACGGTCTCTGATAATATGGTATTGTACACGGGCTATGGAGTAGACGAATGTGCTACTATTGGAGTAACAGCCATTTCAGGAGGGGTAGCTCCATATCAATTTAACTGGAGTACTGGTGAAACCACCCAAATAATAGATGTTTGCCCAAATAGCACACAGATATACACAGTAATAGCAACCGACGCTACTGGTTGCGAGGCTACTGCAGAAATTACCGTTGATGTAATTGATGTAGGGTGTGGAACGGATAACAATTCCAAAGTACAAATTTGCCATAATGGTAAAACTATTTGCGTTGCCCAAGAGGCAGTTCAAGCACATTTAAATCATGGCGATACCCTAGGTGAATGTACAGAAAACCTTGCTAATGAGTCAGTAAGTGTACGAACTTATCCAAACGATAAAGTAAGTGTACAAACTTATCCAAACCCATTTACTACTTTAATAAATGCTAACATTGAAGTAGAAACAAGAAGCACTGTTAAATTTATATTGTTAAATATATACGGTAATATCGTTGCAGAACAAACTCAACAAGTTAGCAAAGGTGTTGAAACAATTCAATTACCATTAAATACTTTGCCAATAGGCACATACTATTTACAGGTTTTTGTAGAGAAGCAAGTATATAGTACAGAGATTTTTATAAAAATCTAAAGGCAAAATTTTTTTATTTTTTCTATGGAAAAAGAATAAAGAGACTGTCTGAAAAGGCAGTCTTTTTTTATGAATTAATTTTAGTTTTCTGTATCATAAATGTTTGAAAACTATACCTTTTTTGAAGACCAATAACCGAATTCGATTTTGAGCCAAATTGTAGATTTTGGGCCAATCTTTTAGAATTGGGGTAATTTCAAAAGTGAATTTTTTGTCGAATTAGAAAAGTATATCGAAACGGAATTGAAAATAGTTTACGGCAAAGTATAGCGTAAAAAAGCCAGTTGCTAATAAAGCCTAAACGTAATGCAGACTTATGGGCTCAAACCGAAAGGTCTATGTATATTTATGAAGTCGCTAAATCTTATGGATTTAGCTTTGGACAAAAAAAGAAAAACAAAACAATAAGCTTTAGCTGCGTTGGCAGACGGAAACTAAAAGTTTCCTTGCTTCTGCACTACGCTTAGGTACTGTGTTATCTGTAAGAAAATGAATGAAGACTGATCTGGACATATTAATTGAACACTTGCAAACTGAATATGGTTATCTAAAATCATGAATGGATCAATGTGTTGCAGAATTGGATTTTGATGGTGTTAAAGCATTTCGCGAACCTCTATTCTATACACAGAGAAAATTGAATGTTCTAAAATGCCTTGAGAATCCAAACTATGATAAGATATCACGACTCACAAGAATGATCTCAAGAATGGAGAAAAGCCTTAATGAGAGAAAATTTGAAAATGATTATTTAGACGAACAAACTCGTCAAAAGGTGGATAAGCGCTTCAATGAATCAATGAAGAACATAATTGAAAAATCCAAAAATGAACTTGAAGAATTACAATCAATAGTTCCAGAACAGATAATAGATGATGATAAAATTCTTGAACTTTTTGAAGGATTAGAGCGCAATGAAATAAATGGAGTAGAATTTGAGATAAAAAAGGACAAAATATTCCTACAGCTAAATGTTAATAGTGAACATGCTGAATTTACTTTTCGAACTTCAGATAATGTGAACCTGGAACACCATCTTGTAAAACCTTCAAAATCAATTCTCGGCAAATTAGGATTTAATACAGCAACATTTAAAAAATAAATATTAAACTTTAAAGAACTTGAGAAAGTTAAGATGCTTGAAGAAATAGCAATAATTTACTTTGAAGTATTTAGTATATTCGGAGAAGAGCAAAAGGTGAAATCTGAATAAAATCCTACAGCTAGCATAAAGGCTAAAAGTTAACGGTAGCCAAATTTTAGCATGTGTTGAACCAAGCGGGATTTTGTATATGGAGTTTGGATTTTGAAGGATTGGACTCTGTAGATTCAAGAGAATTGAAATCAGAGAAACCAGGGAAGTGGATGCCGCCGATGTAGATGGGGACAGAGACCTGGATCTGTTTCTTTCCAATGTATTACTTTTTCAAAAACATGAACCGATCCAACAACTGCTGATCAATGATGGTAAAGGGTTCTGATGCTCTGATGGAACACATGGGTAACCTTGGACCAGTACTGGGTCAGCTTCTTGAAATTTCTTCATTTTCCGGAGAGATATATGGTGATCCTTCTTTGGAACTTAAAAAAGCGTTGGATGGAATGGACGTTGCTTATTTCAGCTATCTGCAAGGCCTGTAATCATTCAATGATCAGATCATAATGCTCTAACAGTCCTTTAATTTGATGGATGGAATGCCTGGAACCTCTTAACTTGTTTTTATCCGGGTGGATGGTATAATTCCTCGCATTGCTTAAATTGCAATCCTTCAGGTTTGTTCCCTCGAAGATGGCATCGTATAAATCGCATCCATCTAGTTCTAATCCTGAAAGGTCGGCTTCGGTAAAATCTACATTGATCATCTGACAATCGATGAAGGTTGAACGCTTCAGATCCATTTGCACGAAAGTGCTGAATTCCATAGGACAGCCTTCACAATGAATTGAAAATAAGAATGGATTACAATCTTCAAAGTGGACACCAGTAATCCTGCATTCATTAATATCTACATTCTTCATAGCCGTTTTATTCATGATGGTCATCGAAAGATTGCAGGTCTTGAATGTGCAGTCAGAAAAGCTCATCTCTGAAAAATCGCATTGATTAAAGTTACAGTCTATGAATTCACAGTTTTCATAATTGGCTTTTGTCAACATGATTGAGGTATAATCTTCTGTTGTGAAGGTCTTGTCAAAGATGGTTTCCATGATGTCAGTATTAAATGACCTTGAATTTGAATGTAAAATACAGATTGCTCTTTCAACTTCGATATAATATCAATAAATTGAAGAATGCATAGGTTCTTGTTGCTTCTTATAATAGTGGTATTAAATCAAATTGTATCCGCACATCCTGCCTACGGTATCGTGATGGATCATCAAGGAAACCTATATTTCACCGATATCATGCACAATGGCAGAGGAACGCTATGGAAATTGGACAAGAATAAAAAGTTAACTGCTGTTCTTAAAAATTTTCATGCCCACAATGTCAATGTAGATTCGGGTGGAAACATATACAGTGCTCATGGAGAAGATACCCACACTTTAATTCGTATTGCAGCTTCTGGATCAATTGATACGCTTATAATGACGGAGGATATGACCGAGTTTTTTGGCGGGTCATGTACAGTATCTCCTGATGGACAGATTTACTTTGGTATTGATAAAAAGGTGTGGTTGTGGACTCCAGAGGGAAATCGTGCCATCAATGCACAGGATTTAAAATGGAATCAGGGCTTTTATGTTGATGAGAATGAAACCATTTATGCAACTGATATAGGAAGAGGAGCGGGTGGAAGCCTGGTAGAGATTCGAAAGGATGGTACTTCTCATATTATTGCAGAGCATTTAATCGATGTAGGTGACAGGGACTTTGATCCTACATCAGAAGTACTTCTTGGAGTAAATAAAGATGAAGAAGGGAATTTATATGTGGCTGACCTTGGTGGAAAAAGGATAGCCCAGATTACCCCTGAAGGAATTGTAAAAACTCACTATCAAAGTGGATCAGACTGGAATCCTAGTGGCATTTTTATTAATGAAGGCGAAGAATACATTTTGGAAATTGGGAATGATGGACAAGGACCCAGAATTATCAAAAAAGTAGGCTCAACCACGGAAGTTTATTTCGATTATGCTACCCATCATAATCATCCTCAAGTATTTACAAGGCCCGGCGGAATGAAAATCCCTTGGCAATTGATTGCAATCTTTTTTCCAGTATTGGTATATGCAATTTATCAATCCAGAAATAAAAGATCCCAAGGATTGACTAAGGCAGTTTGATATCATTAACCTCGCCTGGCTTTCTCCCAATTAACGGACCCTTTGGAAAATAAAAATTGGAAAAATCCTTCAATGATTGATGTATTCATAAATACGATATAGAAAGGAATAAATAGCACTGAGCTACGGCTTTTCTTTCGATTAAATAAATATCCTATGAATGCCAGAGTGTAGAAGATCATTTGAATGATCATCAGATAGAGGTAGATTCCTCCATGAAAATAAGCTAGTATCCCATTAAGTACTAATAGAATAGGTAGTAAAAAAGGAACTGCTGCCCATCGCAGGATCTTGTGAGAAAAATACTGCCACGTAAGCATAGGAGTATTCCAGAATCGGAATAATCCTTTTAATCGACCGATGACCTGGAAAGCTCCATTGGCAATTCTAATTTTTCTTTTTCTTTCTTCTGCAATATTTAAAGAACCGGTTTCTGATGCAATGGCGAGCGGTTCATAGCCGATTTTTTTGCCTTTTAAGGCCATCTTCATGGATAAATAGAAATCTTCGATGATGGAGTCTCCGGGAATCTCATCATAAAGGTCCGACCTTATGGCAAAAATTTCACCGGCGGCACCAATGGTGTTGCCTACCCTTGATTCAAGATATTTAAGGTGGGATTCATATTTCCAATATAATCCCTCACCTCCTCTTGCTACATTCATCTTACCATCTTTACTGATGCTCTTTTCTCCGGCAACAAGGGCTACATCTTTATCTTGAAAATGCTTGATCAAGTGCATGATGGCTTCGGGATTTAACATTGAGTTGGCATCTGTAAATACCGCAATGTCTTCTTCTATAATTTCCATTACACGATTCATGGCTCCAACTTTCCCCGCTCTCACAGGATCATGGAGGACTTTGACATTGTATTCATCAGGTATATCGTACCCGTCTAATAATTCATAAGTATTATCATCAGAGCCATCAATGACAAAATAGATAGAGAGTCTTGCTTGTGGATATAGAAGATTTAATGAATTTTCAAGTTTATCAATGATATAATCTTCCTCATTGTATGCACACACGATCAATGCAATTGACGGCACTTCATTTCTGATTGGTGTTTCCGGATTACTTCCTGGTTTAAAGATGGAGATCAACCACAGAATAGACGGGTATAAAATATAGGTGTAAACAGTTACCAAAACCCCAATCCAAAATATTACTTCTACAGCCTTCAGAATAATTCAATTTACTGAATGCAAGATAAGGATAATGGCATCAATAGCCGTTTATTTTTGATAGGATCCTAAATTTGTATAACAAGCTTGCCGGTAGTCGTTCCTGATTGAAATTCTCGCAAGGCATCAGGTAAATTCAGGAAGGAGTAAATATGACCTATAAATGGCGTACCCAATTCCATCTGCTCCAGATTTTTCAACATAGCATGCATGATATCACTGTTATCGAATAAGTAAATGAGATTAAACCCCATTACCGACTTATTTTCACCAATCATATTCTGAGGATCTATGCGTGGCCGATTAAGGTATTTCCAGATCAATCTAGGATAATTGGGTCGGTCTTTCCTTTCTCCATAATGGGCTGATCCAAATGCAATTAATCTTCCCATGGGAGCAAGCGCTTTATAACTATCTTTCATAATAGATCCTCCGATGCTGTCCATGACAAGGTTTAGTGGACGGCCTGCCAGAGCATGCCTTAATTGATTAGTAAAAGATTGTGTATCTCTTACAATAGATTGATCGTATCCTTCTTGTTTCAGTAAAGGAAGCTTTGACTCACTGCCAACTGTTCCTATTGTATAACACTCATATTGCTTGCATATTCTATTGGCCCATAGTCCAACACCTCCCGCTGCTGAATGAATAAGAACTGTTTGGCCTTTTTTCAGATTGCCCAGTTCCTTTAAGCCATACGCTGCTGTTAGAACCTGTACCAGGTAACTTGCACCATGATCAAAGGTCCAATGGTTAGGCAATGCTATGACATACCTGGAGTCAATATTTAATTGATCACAATATGCCCCAAATCTGGTAACACCCATCACCCGGTCACCTATGTTGAATGATGAGACCTTTTTGCCCAATTTAATGACTTCTCCTGAATATTCTAATCCTGGAATAAATGCTTCCTTCGGAGCAGCTTCATACAACCCCAATAAGCAAAATACATCCGCAAAATTCAACCCTATTGAATGGATTTTAACCCTGACTTCATGGTCATCTGGTTCCGGTATGGATTCTTCCTTGAGTTCGAGGTTTTTAAAATTTCCGGGCTTTACATAATACGCTTTTCTGATATCCACGTTTAATTATTTATTAAAATCAAAGTTAGTGCATTGAGCTCAGGGATTGCTACTCTTTATGCACCACCACCTGAACTCTGCTGAAATTCCCATCTTTCAGATCCTGATTTTTTATGAGGTAATAAATGGTTGCTTCTCCAAAAGTTTCAAAAAAAGTAAATCGATAGGTCTGAGGTGAGATCTGTAGCAACAATTGCCATTGTGAAGCATCCCGATAATGAATGGAAGAATATGCTTTTTGATGAAAAAGGCTTTCTGCTTCGAATGCTACACACGTCATCTCACTTTGTGGATATCCTAAAAACTGGATCCGATGTTTTCTTCCTAAACCCAGGGCTTTATGATAAGAATAATAAAGGGCATCATATCTTTTGAGGTGGTCATCGTTCAACTTCAGAGACATCACCAAAGCATGATCCGGCTCCGGAATACTAAATAATGGTCGTAAAGAAATTTCTGTGCCCTCATCTTCAAGATGAACACCTTCTAAGTCTGCAGCTTCATCATAGTTCTGGACACTATGTTGGCCGGGGTGTATAGGCCAGCCTTCTCCAGTATGAAGTGAGTCAATGTAAAAGCTCAGGTGATCCAGGAGATGACAATTACAATAATCTGAAAGAACCGGGGTGGTTTCTCTACAGGAAATGGTTGCGACGTGGTGCATATACTTGTTGTCCTCTGTCAGCGGAGGTTTGTGATCCTTATTATAGGTTATTCTACCACTGAGATGGCACGGTGTCTTTCCTGCATTGGGACTGGGGTCAAGGATATAGGCTTTCTTTCCGGAATTCATGATTAAGTCAGGAGTGTCTGATAGCATAAAATGGGCTAAATGTTGAAATGCTTTTTCTTGCTCTTCCCAGGTCTGGTATCCTTTTTTGCTCAAGGCAAATAGGCCTCCACCTTCATATATATATTGCCTGACTTCTTTACTTACTCCTTCTTTAAAGAGATGGTTGATGAATATCGAAATGGTAGTACCACTAAAAAAAGAGTTTTTCTGATTGATGAGCGTAACATTGATCGGATTGGGACCAATTAGTATAAGATCATTTATTTGACTTAGATCTGTGCCCTGGATTATATTAACCTTCAATGATACAATTGCCTTTTCACCTTTACTCGATTCCGGATCATTTTTGATTCCAGGAAAAATATCTTCTTTTGATCCGGGTGTAACAGGCTTGACTTTTAAAACTTGATTGATGACTAGAATCATAAAATACTACTCATTAGGAGATTTAATTAAAGGAAGGCTCAATATACAATCATTCCCTAAAGTCACATCATCCACGTGTACAGCTAAGTTATGTGAAGGTATAACTGCATGTAAATGAATGTTGGAAGTATGGTGTGTAAAAACTCCTTTATGATGGGAAGAATAAAACCCAAGTATGTTGGCTTCTATGTTATTTAACTCACCATGCGGCCCTGATGATATATGTTTTTCATGAGTGTGGACTGTGTCTCCTTCTTTCCAATTAATAACATGCCAGTACATTGATTTTATGTTACCCTCTACCTGGAAAGGAAAAGGTTGTTCAACGTTGATTCCATATTTCATTGCTTCATACCTGATAAAATCTTCAACTTGTTCCATGGATTTGATGTTTTCATCCATCGGAATTTCTTCCCATTCCTTGATTTTACTGTATACTAAGAGTGATGCATCTACCTGAAAGGTGGTGTCAATTGCAACTGAATCTCCCTGGGCATATGAAATGAATGGTTGCCCATTAAATATCTGAATCTCTCCTTTTAACCCGGCTACAGCTCCCAGGGCATAAAGGTAGTCCTTGTCTGATAGGGTATCCAGCGAAATTTTGGTAGATATATCCCCTTTTTTCATCATGTTTTTGAGCGTACCGGCATATTCAACCGATATGGTTGTTCCACTTTCCATATTGCAAGAAGTGAATACAAGAAAGATCAATATAAATAAAGGCCATTTCATATAAGATGTTAAAATGAAACAATCGTTTTTAAATATAATTACTAGAGTAAATAGGTGACTAACGGCTGATGCAATACGTCTATTGTATGTAAATAATAAGTAAAAACCCTGACTTAATTGGTGTTGAAATAATATACTTTTGCAACAATTGAGTCAATCGCCGCACTTTTTATCAATGATCAAGAATATAGGTATGATCTTTGTTTTTTGGTGAATGATATTCTTTCTGACGCAATATCTCCTTCCTGAGTATATTATTAATCTCTGCTTAAAATTACATATAATGAATACGATCAAGAGTGTTGTCGTATGGCTGGTATTGCTATTATTTCTAAATACTGCTATGGCAACAACCATCAGACCTTTTCCCAATCTTGGAGAAATGGCAAAGGCCACAGAAGCTGTTGTCCTTGTAAAGGCAATAGAAAATTATGATTATCGAATTGGTGAGATGACTAAATTTAGAACATCCTTCCAGGTATTGAATGTGGTTAAAGGAGATTTGAAGATTGGGGAAGAATTATTTGTTCAGCACTATCGTCAGAAAATTGGAGATCTTGAAAGGATCGTATGGGGAGACCTCGAAGTATCTCCAGGAAAAAATTATTTACTCTTCCTCGATTACAATAACAATGGATATTGGCAACCAAAGATGTTGTCTTATGCAGCCTTTGAAGAGGAAGAAAGAGATGGGAATAAGGTTTTAGTCCCCATGGGATTAGGAAGGGAAGTTGAAGTCCTCCCTGATGAAAATGGGAATGAAGCTGAAGCATTGAAGGTATATAAAAAGAATACATTGATTGAGCTATTGGAAAGGGTTGTCAATAATGGAGCTTCCTGGAATTCAGAGCAAGTAGCTACAGAATATGAAATAGCCTCTTTTGGTCCAGGTTCAACAAGAGCTGCTACCAATCCAGGTCATTGTACACATCTTTCAAGTGCGCCACATGCTCGATGGACTAATTTAGATTCAAGTCCATTGCCAGTGCGATATGCTGTCGGTGGGGATGCGAGTTGTTCTAATGAAGTATCTCAGATCAATTCTGCTATTACTGCCATGAACAATGCCTATGATGGCATTGGCTTATCAAATGCAGGAACCCATACATTTACTCCAAGTTGTCCACCAGCACCCAATGAAGATGGAGCAACTGGGAACGAATTTTTAACTTGGGTTCAGACTAATCTGGGAGGTACAAGACACTTAATCATTCAATTTGATGATCCTTGTAGTGAAATACCTGATTTAGTAGGATGTAGTGGTACTCTCGCATTTGGTGGATTATATTGGTCTGGTAGCACCTATGACTGGAATGGTACTACATGGAAGTATGCTGCCCTGGGTTATGTAGTGGTCAATAATGGAACAGGTGCTTGCCAGTGTCCCGGGACTGCTTATGAAATTATGATAACCCATGAAATGAGCCATTCGTTGAATGTAGGGCATATTGCTTCTGGAAACGGACCAGCCAACATGAATCCTTCCTGTTGTAATACAGTTCAGACACTCGATGTTGAATGTTTGGATTATATGTACCTTGAAACGATCCTTCCTGTAGAATTGGTAGACTTTGATGGGTATAAAAATCAGACCAGTGTAGAGTTAGAATGGATGACCGCATCGGAGATCAACAATGACCATTTCCTGCTTGAAAGATCGGATGATGGAATCAATTATACCACCATAGCTCAGATTGATGGAGTAGGAAATTCATCAATAGATCAGAAATATTCTTATCATGATAACCAACCCAGGATTGGAAATAATTATTACCGGTTGACACAAGTGGACATAGATGGTCGTCAGGAAATTCTTGATGAAGTAGTCAAGGTTTCATTTGATGGGGACAGTTACATTCAGGTAGTTCCTAATCCGGTCACAAATGAATCTTTCCAATTGGTCTATCAATCAGAAACTGAAGGTGAAGTAGAGGTAGAGATATTTAATATAGCTGGACAACGGGTATATGCACAAAGCTACAATGCTTATAAGGCAAGAAATATAGTGGACCTTTCACACCTTAGGATAGATGCAGGAGCTTACATCATCAGAACAAGCAAGGGAAACGCTGTAAGATCGATGAAATTTGTGAAATCCTACTAGTAGGATGATGTAAAGAGGAATTAATATTAAGTAAAGTCAACGTTGCCGTCTACATATTTGAGATTATACTTAAATGAGTGGATCCGCCATCCATGATCAGTATGCTTTAAACCTAAGTCATAGCTACCGACGAAAGTCCTGGTTTTACCTTCTTTTGCTGATTCTTTATAATGGGTGGCAATCGCATAAGCTCTGACCTTGGCATGATCATTTTCTATATCAACAAGATGGTTGCCGCTCTGGTGATGGATGGCATCCAATCCCAGAAATCCTTCCTCCCACAATTCACATATGTTTTGAGCTGCCATCATAACAGCTTCCTCTGCACCGAGTGAAGTCATATCGAAGTATACTACATCAGAAAATACCTCTGCCTTTAAAGCATTCCAGTCCCTCTGATCTGTATGATAAAACAACCGATTACAAATCTCAATGATGAGGTCCCTTGAAGAGTATTGGGCTTCCATATTACAATTTTAAAAGTTTAAAGGCATGTGTCCAACTATTCTCTCTAAATCCCGGCAGGCACCACAACATACACAAAGGTTCAATGGCTCTGGCAGATTCAGTTTCACCCATATCAGCTACATCCCACCCAAAAAGTTTAAGGATCTTAGAGACTTCATCCTTTGCATCTTCATTATTACCACAGATAAACATAGTCGGCTTACTATCGAAAACAGGATTGACCATATAAGCACTACCTATACAAGAGAAAGCTTTTACAAAATGTGCCTGGCTGTATTTTTCCTGAAGCATTTCCATTAATGAATTGTTCCGGGCAGTAAAGAATTGTAAAACACCATTCACAGGTGGTGCATCAGCAATCGGATTGGTTGCATCAATTACAACCTTATCTTCAAGATTATCTTTCCCTGCTAGTTGCAATGCCTTATCCGCAGCTGTACCTTTAACAGCTAAAACCAATAAATCTCCATATGCAGCAGCCTCATTAAAAGTGCCAACTTGGGCATTAGGCCCAACATTGATTTTCCATTCTTCCAGCTTTTCGGGAGACCTGGTTCCCAGCATTACCTGGTAATTATGAGAAGCAAATCCAGACCCGAGGGTCTGACCTACAATTCCAGATCCCAGGATGCCTATTTTCTTTGTCATAATGATTGGTTTGTGATCCTCCGGTAATGATAGTAAGAAAAACTAAATTCACCGACCTGGTCTACTTGTTTTCATAATGTAGTATGGAATTTCAGGAATTAAGTATTTTGTCAATCATGAAAATTTATGGTGAATGTATTTACTAGGATATGACATAGGAAGCTCCTCTGTGAAGGCAGCTTTGGTTGATGCAACTACAAAGAAGGCAATAAGTGTTGTACAGTACCCTGAATCTGAAATGTCTATATTATCAATACAGCCCGGATGGGCAGAACAAGACCCTGAATGGTGGTGGCAAGCAGTATGCAAGTCTACCAGGAAGCTTTTATCAGATAACAATGTAGATACAGATTCCATCAAATCTATAGGCATCTCCTACCAGATGCATGGATTGGTGATTGTTGATAAGGATCTTAAGGTAATTAGGCCTTCGATCATATGGTGTGATAGTAGGGCATCTAAAATTGGTGATCAGGCTTTCAGAGAACTGGGAAGTGATCATTGCCTGACCAGGTATCTTAATTCTCCAGGTAATTTCACTGCTTCCAAGTTGAAGTGGGTTAAGGAAAATGAACCTAAAAGTTATGATAAGGCCTGTAAGATGATGTTGCCCGGTGATTACATTGCCATGCGTATGACAGGAGAGATCACTACATCGGCCTCCGGATTATCTGAAGGCATATTGTGGGATTTTAAGGAACACCGTGTCGCAGAAGAATTGGTGGATCACTTGAACCTGGATCGCTCTCTTATCCCTGAAATAAAAGATGTATTCGAAGAACGTGGGGTATTAACAACTTCAGCATCAGCGTCAATGGGGTTAAAGAAAGGAATTCCGGTATCATATGTGGCGGGAGATCAACCCAATAATGCATTTTCACTAGGAGTGCTTGAGGATAATGAAGTTGCGGCAACCGGAGGTACCTCAGGTGTGATTTATGGAGTAACTGATCAACCGCTTTATGATCTGAAATCCAGGGTAAATGGATTTGCACATGTTAATTACAGATCAGAAGATCCTAAAATAGGTATTCTTCTGTGTATCAATGGATCGGGTATATTGTATTCATGGATGAAGAAGCATGTTGTACCTAAAGGGATGGATTACAATGAGATGGAAAAGATGATGGAAAATATTCCTGTCGGTAGTGATGGTTTAAGCATTTTACCTTTTGGAAATGGGGCAGAGCGGGTGCTCAATAATAGGAATCCGGGTGCAACCATTCAGAACTTGCAATTCAACAGACACAGTAGAGCTCATCTATTGAGAGCTTCACTGGAGGGCATTGCATTCTCATTTGCATATGGTTTTAAGATAATGAAACAGATGGGTATAGATCCATCCATCATCAGGGTAGGTAATGACAATCTATTCCAATCCAAGGTTTTCTCAACTACAGTCAGTAACCTTATCGGTGTTCCTATCGAAGTAAGAAAAACCACAGGTGCTATAGGTGCAGCCAAAGGTGGAGGATACGGAGCGGGAGTATACAGAGACCTTAAGGAAACGCTTACTGATGATGAAGTGGTTGATAACTTTGTTCCGGAAGAACAAATAGAATCGTATACAACTTCCTACAGTGACTGGGAATCGCGGTTGGAACATCTTATGAAAAACGTTTAAAAAAAATATGACCCATGAGCAAAGAATATTTTAAGGGTATAGGAAAGATCAATTTTGAGGGTAAAGATTCAAAAAATCCCCTTGCATTTAAATATTATGAGCCATTGAGAAAAGTCATGGGTAAGAGCATGGCCAGGCACTTTAAGTTTGCGGTGGCCTATTGGCATACCTTCACAAATACAGGAGGTGATCCTTTTGGTTCAGGAACCAAAATATTCCCCTGGAATGTAGCAAGTGATCCCATGCGAAGGGCTTATGATAAGATGGATGCTGCCTTTGAGTTTTTAGATAAGATTGGAATCGATTATTTCTGTTTCCATGATTATGACCTGGTTGAGGAAGCTTCTACCTTGAAAGATTCGGGCAAGCGCCTTGACGCGATCACCGATTATGCTCTAGGCAAGATGGAAGAACATAGGAAAAAAGTGTTATGGGGTACTGCCAATCTTTTTAGCCATCCCAGGTATATGAATGGAGCGGCAACCAATCCTGATTTCAACGTTGTAACCTATGCCGGGGCACAGGTAAGAAATGCCCTGGATGCAACCATTAAATTGAAGGGGGAGAATTATGTCTTCTGGGGTGGGAGAGAAGGATACATGTCATTGCTGAATACAAATATGCAAAGGGAGCGGGAGCACTTTGCACGATTCCTGCATATGTCAAGGGATTATGCCAGGAGGAAGGGGTTTAAAGGGTGGTTCTTTATCGAACCAAAGCCGATGGAGCCTTCCAAGCATCAGTATGATTTTGACAGTGCTACCGTTCTTGGGTTTTTGAGAGAGTTTGATTTAATGGATGATTTTAAGATCAATGTAGAGGTGAATCATGCTACACTTGCAGCTCATACTTTTGCACATGAACTACAGGTTGCGGCTGATGCCGGGGCATTGGGATCTATGGATGCCAATCGAGGTGATTATCAGAATGGATGGGACACGGATCAGTTTCCGGTAGATTTATATGAGTTGACTGAAGCCATGCTTGTACTCCTGGAATCAGGAGGAATACAGGGTGGAGGTATCAACTTTGATGCTAAGACCAGGCGTAACTCTACCGACTTGGAAGATATTTTTATTGCTCATATCGGTGGGATGGATGCATTTGCCAGGGCACTTATTACAGCTGAGAAGATCTTAAAGGAATCGGATTACAGGAAATTCAGAAAGAAGCGGTATTCGTCTTTCGACAAAGGTGATGGCAAAGCTTTTGAAGAAGGGAGGCTTAAACTAACAGACCTATCTAAAATAGCTTTGAAATCTAAAGAACCTGAACAATTAAGTGGCAAACAGGAGTGGTTGGAAAATATCATCAACCATTACATTTAAATTCAAGAGTAAAGATTAATGAGTGATAAAAAACAATCCATCCTGATCGACGACTGGAAAAATAATCGTATCCGTCAATCAGATCAGACCAAAGAATTTCTCTACAGCTTGCCGGATTTGGATCATCAGGAAGTTGGCAAGATGGTGGTAGAACAGCACGAAAAAGTTTTCTCAGAAATGGATTGCCTGGATTGTGCCAATTGCTGCAAGACCACTCCACCAATTTATACCAATAAGGATGTAAAGCGTATTGCTGCCTTTCTAAAGACAACACCTAAGCAATTCAAGCGTCAGTATACGATAGAAGATGTTAATGGTGAATTGATTGGGATTAAAGTACCCTGTTCTTTTTTAAATGAAGATAATACTTGCAGCATATACGAAGTCAGGCCCCTCGCATGCCGTACCTATCCTCATACGGATGATCCTGCATTTGCCGAAAGGCCTGAACTGAATTTTAATAATACCATCGTCTGTCCTGCTGCTTATCACATTGTTAAGCGATTGCGATCTAAGGTCAATGGTTGATTAAAACTTATATCCTACAGTCATGACGATATTGTCTGTGTTGAAAGTATTTTCAACCAGTGGGTCACGGCTTTCATTATTCGTTACATAAGGTAAATATCCTTCTTCTCTTTCTTGATTGATGTATCCAAAGTCAAAGAAGAACGCACCGGCTCTAAGTCCCAGGCCAAGGGAGTAATTGGTGTCTGTAGCATTGCCATCTGCAGCAAAAACAGATTGCCTCAACTGAAGCCCTCCTCTGATTCTGAAGTTCTGGTAAGCCAGTTCTGTACCCAGTCTCAGTGTGGTAGCGTTGTTTAATTCACGATCGATCTGATTATTGAGTTCAATAGAGTATGTTCTGTCAGACGGATCACTACTATTACTGGACAGGTTAAAGCTAGCTTCTGAATAATCTCTATATTCCAGATCTGCACTAAAGAATCCTTGTATATCTCCAACCCTATAGATGGTTCCTGCACTGGCAGTGAAAGTCCAGGGTGTATTGAATCGATAGCTAAATGATCCGAAAGGAGACGCTTCAGTGAATTCTTGAACGCCATTATTATCGGTAAATCCATAAGTTAACTCTGTATTGTAATCATCTGTAACAAAGTACCAGGTTGGTGATTGTATTGAAAGTCCTAGTCTTATAATTTTGGCCGGAATAAATATAAATCCTCCTTTGAAATTGAATCCTGTAGCAGAGGTGTTTAAGTATTCAAAATATCTCAATTGATCGAAGAACTCTACTTCATTGTCTCGATCATCTTCATTATACTCTTTTACTTCTTCATAATTGAGGAAAGGAACTCCTATTCCAAATCCGATATTGACTTTGTTTCGGTAGTTTCCTGCCCAGGTCAAGGTCAATTCATTGATAGATCCACTTTGTTCTACAATTTGATTCTTCCATACTTGCTGATCCGGATTATTTATAAAATCAGTTTCATACAATTGATCCTCATCGAAGTCATAGATTGCTCCTGTTGAATATGCTGGAAAAGCTTCAAAATTGTCTAATTGTTCGGGTGTAAGTCCATCAGCCTGTAATGTGAATCTCTCTGTTATGGTACCAAGGGTTTTACCTTCGTAAAAGAAAGCATTATTGAAATTTGCAATCTTATTGAACCCGATGGCAAGGTTACTAGAATACCAGTCTGAACCCACAGGTGTATGTGAGAAAACCAATCCAAGGTTTTCAAGTCCTATGTAATCTTCATTGGTTACAAAACCAGCATTGGTTCCTCTCATAATGGAAGAAGACTCCTGTAAGCGTACAGATGGAGAAATTACAAATTCTGAAGATCGATAGGTCCCCAGCCCGGCAGGGTTTATACTGATAGACCCAAAGTCACCTCCAAGTGCTCCAAATGCACCACCTGCACCTATGGTTCTCGCTGTTCCGCCAGGAGTAGTAAGTGAAAATCTTATGGCATCAGATAAGTTCTGCCCATTCATTCCAGTTATTCCTATTACCAGCGTGGCTAAGATTGTGAATATATATTTCATCTCGTCTCTGTTAAATAGTTGTTATAAGTATGACGTTCCGATCTATGTGACCGGTAAAAAAATGGGGATTCGGAAGAGCATTTCTTCTTATCCCCATGATATCGTAATTGCTGTAAGTCGTTGCTTAGTTGTTTCTTTTTCTGGATGAAGAAGATCGTGAAGTAGATTTAGAACTTGAAGATCTACTGCTGGATCTTTTCATAGAAGAAGAACTCCTGCTGCTACTGCTTTTTGATCTGTTCATAGAAGATGAACTTCTATTGCTGGATCTTGAGCTATTAATTGATCTGTTACTCCTGGAAGTATTGTTCCTCGGACTCACTGATCTTGTTCTTGTTGTATTTCTATTTCGATTGATAGATTTACTGGTATTTCCTCTATTGATCGTTCTGGAAGAACCTCTGTTGATGGTCTTTGAAGAGCCACGATTGATTGTTCTTGATGAACCTCTGTTGATGGTTCTGGAAGAACTTCTGTCAATACTTCTTGAATTTGTAGTACCTCTATAAGTATTCTTTACTCTTCTATCCTTATCATAAATCCTATTGGTTCTTGCAGAGTTATTAACCGCGATGTCTCCTCTTCTGTAGGACTTTGTTCCTTTAGTTGAGCTCACTGTTCCTGTTCTCTTCTCTGTAACCCTGGAAGTGATATAGTCATTGGTAGATCTAGGTGACCGGAGTCTTCCATTAACTGAGGATACAGAACTTCCACCTTTTCTGGAGCCATAATATCTTCCATTGGGATTAGAAATCCGATCATATCTGTTATAGTACCCATTGTTACTGTTGTTCCAATAACCGTTTCCGTTCCAACTATTTCCGTAATAGTTGTTGGTGTAGAAGATATTGTTTCCATAACCCCAGCTAGGTCCCCAGGCGTTCCATCTGTTCCAGCTATTCCATCCCCAGTTGTTCCCCCAGGATGATCCCCATCCCCAGTTATTCCACCTATTCCAACGATTCCATCTATTGAAGCCCCAAGGACTTCCAAAATTGATGTTAATGGCAAATGCCGAACCTCCATAAAATGGACTATAAAAAGGATCATAACCCCACGTATTCCAACCATTGCTCAGGTAGCAAGTAGAAAAGTAATCAATGTGCCTTGCCGGTCTCCTGAACCTGTTGATCCTGGTGGCATAGTCATAATCATCATAATAATAGTCATCCTCGTAGTTGTACTCGTCAACATCATAGTATCCATCATCATCAACGTATTCACTTTCCTGGGTGAACTGTTGGTCTCTGTCCGGATCATAGTACAAGTCGTCAAACTGTGCACTTATGGTTGCCTGACTGAGGAAGGCAGCAATGATTAGAGTTAATAATGTGTTTAATTTAAGTTTCATCTTACGTGGTTGTTTATATCTCCAGTAATATTTGTGACTCTCTTATTACTGTCAATTGCAATTTATTACTTTTGCGACGATTATTTAGTTAATACGGTATTAAAGTACCAAATCGTCTTGTTAAATAAGTATTAATGCGATTCTTTAATAACATTGTTCACTAATAGATACACACAATAAGAGGCTTAAGTTTCTTTTTAAATATTCTTTAACAACGGAGATGAGTAAGGAAATAACCAGTAGATCAGAGAATTATTCACAATGGTACCTGGACATTGTACAGAAAGCCGGCTTGGCTGATAATTCAGCAGTACGCGGATGTATGGTCATCAAGCCATATGGATATGCCATATGGGAAAAAATAAAAGCTGAAATGGACCGTAGATTTAAGGAAACGGGACATGTAAATGCATACTTTCCTCTTTTTATACCCAAGAGTTTTTTGAGTAGGGAAGCAAAGCACGTTGAAGGTTTTGCCAAAGAATGTGCAGTTGTTACCCATCACAGGTTGATGAACGACCCTAATGGTGATGGGGTGGTGGTTGATCCGAGTGCCAAGCTTGAAGAGGAATTGATAGTGAGGCCTACGTCTGAAACAATCATTTGGAATACCTATAGGGATTGGATTCAATCTTACAGAGACCTTCCATTACTCATCAATCAATGGGCCAATATCGTCAGATGGGAAATGCGTACCCGACCATTCCTGAGGACTACCGAATTTTTATGGCAGGAAGGGCATACTGCTCATGCTACGAAAGAAGAGGCAATGGAAGAGGCACATAAAATACATGAGGTTTACACTAGAGTATGTGAAGATGTCATAGGAATGCCTGTGATCAAAGGAGCTAAGACCGAAAATGAAAGATTTGCAGGAGCTGATGAGACCTATACCATTGAGGCATTGATGCAGGATGGCAGAGCACTACAGGCAGGTACGAGTCATTTTCTGGGACAGAATTTTGCTAAAGCTTTTGATGTGAAGTTCCTAAACCAGAACAATAAGGAGGAATATGTTTGGGCCACCTCATGGGGTGCCACCACAAGGCTTGTGGGAGGATTGATCATGACCCATTCTGATGATAGTGGCCTGGTATTGCCGCCAGCATTGGCACCTATCCAGGTTGTCATTGTTCCTATCCCTAAACCGCTTCCTGAAATCATAGAGAAAGCTGAAGAAATTGAAGCAGCCTTAACGGCAAAGGGAGTCTCAGTCAAAATAGATCTGGATGCCAAGAAGCGCCCAGGGTTTAAGTTTGCTGAATACGAAATGAAAGGAGTTCCAATCAGAATAGGATTGGGTAAAAGAGATCTGGCTAGTGGTCAGATTGAAGTGGCACGAAGAGATACCAAAGAGAAAAACCTCATTCCATCTGAAGGAAGTATAGAATATATTGTAAACCTCCTGGATGAAATACAGAATAATTTATTCAAAAGGGCTAAAAAATTCAGAGATGATCACATTACAAAGGTTGATTCATTTGATGAATTTAAGGAAGTGCTTGAAGGTA
The DNA here is from genome assembly GCA_013002995.1 of Saprospiraceae bacterium. Classification (GTDB taxonomy): domain Bacteria; phylum Bacteroidota; class Bacteroidia; order Chitinophagales; family Saprospiraceae; genus JABDLO01. Next base: position 31,343 of record JABDLO010000203.1, read on the forward strand.
AAGGTGGATTTATATCTGCTCATTGGGATGGAACTGTAGAAACAGAGTTAAAGATAAAGGAACTGACCAAAGCAACGATCCGTTGTATCCCCAATGATAAGGTGGATGAAGCAGGTCAATGTATCCTGACCGGAAAGCCATCACCTTACAGGGTATTATTTGCAAAGGCATATTAATTAGAAGTAGGAAGTAAGAAGTAAGAGGTGAGAAGTTTTTTAAAAAAGAGAATTATTAAATAATACAATCACTTTATTAATTATTTATTGCAGGAGTTGAATATAAAACCCAAAACCCAAAACCCATAATCTAAAATCTATAATCTATAATCTAAATTCATAGCATGTCATTTGAGATTGAAGGAAAACTGCACAAGATATTCGACACAGAAAGCAAGACAGAAACATTTCAGACCAGGGAATTTGTAATTGTAACAGATGGGGTTTATCCTCAATTTGTCAAGTTTCAATTAACACAGGATCGATGTGGTATCATTGACGGTTACAATGAAGAAGAAAAAGTAAAGGTTTACTTTGATTTAAGAGGAAGGGAATGGAATGAGAAGTACTTTACAAACCTCAATGCCTGGAAAATAGAAAGACCGGCTGCCCCGGCAGAATCTGCGGCGCCTGTAGACCAGACCGCCAATAAATCAGGTAAAGATCCGTTTGATTTTCCAGTGGAAGAACCTAAGACACTGGAAAATGACTATGATGACCTTCCGTTTTAAGAAACATCTGTCCATTATAATTCTATTATTTTCTCTGTCGACCGTGGTTGGTCAGAGCATCTATGGATTAAGCACGGAGTGGAACGATTCATTTAGAGAGTGGATCATCTATGGTGAAGATGAGGATCAGGACGGAACGCTCGACATGAGATGGCCATTAAGGAATGACTGGACGGAGTGGGACTGGGACTTTGCTGATATCAGAGGAGAATTTTACATGAGACGCCCTACAGATCCAGAAGCATGGGAAGGAAGTGGTGATGGAGTCATAGTAGAAGGACGCACCATATGGCCCGGGGATCGTGGTAAATGGGTGATTGTTTCAGGAGAATTGAGAATTGAGATAAGAACGAGGTATACCAATATTGCGGATGAATGGATTGTAGATGACAGGAAGTATGGGAAGTTGAGAATGTATACAGACTGGGAGGGCGATCCCAGAGATTGGATCATAGAAGACGAGCTTTCTGACGACGTTCATGTGGTGGTGAAGCTATTTATGATTCATATTGCCCTGATGCAGAGCATTCCTAAGATTTAAGATTCAAATTCTATTTGTTTTAATGCCCTAAAATTGAAATTTTATTTCAATTATTTCAGTCTAATTTATTTTAATTTTTCTGATTCAGTAATTAATAAAATATGGATCAAAAAACCGAAAATTAAAACAGGAATCCGTAATTAATTTATTATATTAAAGGATTCCGATCTAAGCGGTTTCAGTCAATTATTAAATGACTTAATTAATATGCTGAAACCATGAACAAAACAGTCCTATTAGTACTTGCTATCACCCTATTGTGTACATCTATCCTATTTTCTCAAACCACTTTTTATGTAGATGCTTCTGCTACTGGAGCCAATAATGGAAGCTCCTGGACAGATGCATTTATGGACCTGTACGATGGACTTTCTGCTGCGGTGGCAGGTGATGAAGTGTGGGTGGCTCAAGGGACCTATGTTCCGGCAGAAGATCCCTTTGGTTCTACTACTCCAACAGATTCCCGAGACAAGACTTTTTTAGTACCGGACGGAGTAGCTTTCTATGGAAGTTTTGCAGGTACCGAAAGCACCATTGGAGAGCGGGATATTCCTTCCAATCCTACTATACTCAGTGGTGATCTTTCTATTACAGGCGATAACTCGGACAATGCCTATCATGTATTATTGGTATCTGGTCCTACAGGCTCGAGTAATGGTGTGACGATTGATGGTTTTATCATTAAGGATGGTAATGCCAATGGTACAAGCAATATTACTGTCAATGGAAACATAATTAGTAGATCGTACGGCGGAGGTATGTACATTGTGACGAAAGGATCATCAGCTGTTAATAGGATATATAAAAACACAATAAATGCCAATGTTGCAAATTATTATGCAGGGCTTTATTTAAGTGCAGGAGATGCTTCTTTAAATACCTTAATTGATAATAACATAAGCAGTAATTCTGCATTTTTTGATGGCGGAGGACTTTATTTTAATGGTGTCGATGCTTCAAGTAATCGCCTAAGCGATAACGACATCAGTAACAATACAGCCAGTGAACGTTATGGGGGAATTCATATGAATGTGAGTGATGCTGGCACCAATGTAGTAGGTAATAATATTATCGATGGTAACTCAGCATCTGATATTGGAGGTTTGTATTTTGTTGGAAATTATGCCTCAACCAATTCATTTATCAACAATGTCATTAGTGGCAATTCAGCACCAAATTATTCTGGAATGTATCTAAGTGGCTTCTTTCCTACCATTAATAACGTAATTAATAATACAATTAGTGGTAATACTGCTACCTTTGGTAGCACAATTTATCTCGCTACCGGTCAATTTACTTTTTCGAATAATATAGTTTGGGACAATGTAGTGGCAGCAAATCAGATACAATTAGGTGCTGCCACAGTAGATATAAATAATTCCATTATTGAAGGAGGATGGTCAAGTTGTAATAATTGTCCGGGTATAACGGGAACCGGGGATGTAGATCCGTTATTCCTTAATGACAGTGATTTGGACGGGTCGGATAATATATTCCGTACTGCGGATGATGGTCTTTCTTTAAAGCCATGCGGTCCTGCTGTCGAGGCCGGGACATCTGCAAGTGCACCTTCAGAGGATATCACAGGCTACACCAGAACAGGCAATCCGGATATAGGTGCTTACGAATTCTTAGGTGATCAATGTGCCACCTACTATGTCAATCATGCAGCCACCGGACTCAATGACGGTACTTCTTGGGTAGATGCATATACAGATTTACAAATGGCATTGAGTCTTGCTACATGGGGTGACACTATTTGGGTAGCAATGGGTACCTACTTTCCATCTTTAGATCCGCTTGGGAATGCGACACCTTTAGATTCGCGGGATAAAACCTTTCTAATTAATGATGGTGTTCAAATTTATGGTGGGTTTAATGGGACAGAGACCAGTTTAGGTGCAAGGAATATCTTTTCAAATTCCACGATATTGAGTGGAGACCTTGGAACTTTAAGTGTTATTTCTGACAATGCTTATCATGTTGTATTGGCTGTCGGAGCATCTGGCTCAAGTGCAGGTGTCACACTGGACGGGTTTACAATAACTGCAGGAAATGCAAATGGAAGTGGTACCATTCCTGTAAATGGGCAGACAATTGGCAGGAACAATGGTGGAGGAATTTATATGATCTTAACGGGTTCGTCAGCAGTAAATACAATCAAAAATAATACGATTACTGAAAATATAGCTTCACAATGGTATGGAGGGCTGTATTTGAAAGGAGACGATGCGATTAATAAAGTGGATTATAATAGTATAATTAATAATTCTGCTCATTCTTCAGGAGGCATGCTTTTATTGGCCAATAATGCCACGAACCAGGTGAGTAATAATATTGTTGAAAGCAATTCTGCTATTGGTTGGGTTGGAGGAATGCGACTTATTATTAATTCTTCAACAAACCATGTAAGTCACAATATCATAACCGGCAATTCATCCTCCAACACTACAGGAGGAAGAGGTGGAGGGATATATATACAGGCTGATAACTCTATTATCAATACAGTGAGTTATAATAAGATAAGCGGTAATACAGCATTTGAGTATGCGGGTATGACTTTTTATGGAGAAAATGCCATGAATGAGTTGACCTATAATACTATTAGCGATAATTCAGCTACAGAAAGTATTGGAGGATTGTATTTTCATGGAGGGTCGGCACAAAATAATATGGTCAGTAACAACTCTATTTTTGACAATTCTGCTCTAGTTACTGGCGGCATGTATTTTTATTGTGGCATGACTCAAAATAGCACTTTAAGTAATAATATATTTAGTGGTAACACTGCAGAATTTGATGCTTCTTTAAAAATAAGAGGAGACGTTTCAACTACTACTAAAATAATAAATAATACCATCATTAACAACATCGCAAATGTTGGATTTGTTGGAGGAATTCAACTTGACTATGGAACACACACAATCAATAATAACATCTTGTGGAATAATACAGGATATCAGATTTATTCCACTCACGGAGCAACAGCAATCGTTGGTAATTCCATAATTGAAGGTGGATGGGCAGGATGCATCAACTGTCCTGGAGGACTGGGTGATGGTCATATTGATCCTCTTATTGTAAATGGTAGTGATATAGATGGGCCTGATGATTTACACAGAACCGCAGATGATGGACTGACCGTAAGATCATGCAGTCCAGCTATTGATGCCGGAACAACTTCTGATGCACCGCCTGAGGACATTACCGGATATTCACGTGGAAGTATTCCGGATATCGGAGCCTATGAATTTCAGGGAAATTACCATTGTTCCAAATATTATGTAGATTCTATTGCTACAGGAGCCAATAACGGGAGTTCCTGGGCAGATGCTTTCACTGATCTTCAGGACGCCCTTAGCCTGGTACGGTCAGGTGACTCCATATGGGTGGCAAAGGGTACTTACTTTCCCTCCCTTGATCCATTTGGAAATGCCACTCCAACAGATCCTCGGGATAAGACATTTTTTATAAATGATGGTGTTAGTCTTTATGGCGGATTCGCCGGAACAGAAAGCAGTATTGGTGCAAGGAATATTAATACCAATCCAACCATCCTGCATGGAAATATTGGGGACATTGGTATTGATACCGATAACACATACCATGTAATATTGGTGTCAGGTGCTTCCGGATTTAGCAGTGGAGTAACGATTGATGGATTCACGGTCACTGGAGGCAATGCAGATGGTACCAATAGTATTGTGGTCAATGGTAACAACATCAGTCGGAATAATGCAGGAGGCATATGTTTTTTCGCAGCAGGTTCTTCATCTATAAATGATATTAGCCGAAATACCATCACAGGAAATTCAGCTACAAATAATTATGGGGGGATTTACGTCGATGGTAGCAATGCTGCGACCATCACCTTGAGCCACAATAC
>JABDLO010000206.1 GCA_013002995.1 Saprospiraceae bacterium
CATAATGATTATTGTAATATGATTAAATATTAATCTCTTACAATACTAAAGGGTAGGCAGGGTTATCTACACCAGATGTCCACTGGACATCTGATCTCGTCTTGACGAGATTACGTTTCGATAACCCCTCTTGGTCTCCCCTTCAAAAGGGGAGAAATGTGAAGAAAGTTCAAGTATCCAATTATACATAAATTACATATCCTTTGAACATGTCTCCAATAGTAAAAGGAATGTATTTGATAGCACTACATTAGTTCCCTTCCCTGTGTAGCCTGTCGACCTCTGGTGGGGGAAGGGTTAGGGATGGGTAGGAACCGGAAGTATGGTTTTATTCCTTTGATATAGTACATAATTACCTAATCCCTTCACTATTAAGCCATTGACGATACTTATTTGCGTTGACGTTATGTTGTCTCAATGTTTTGGCAAATAAGTGTGCTCCATCGTATCCGGGTTTAGCACAAAAGTAAAGGTAATCGTGTTCTTCAGCATTCAACACAGCATCAATACTATTAACAGATGGCATATAAATTGGACCCGGAGGAAGTCCTGCATATTTATACGTATTATATGGGCTATCATACTCCAGGTGTACATTAAGGACCCGTCTTATTGAGAAGTCTCCCACTGCATATACGACCGTCGGGTCAGCTTGTAAAGGTATTCCTCTCTTCAACCTGTTGAGATAAACTCCAGCCATTCTTTTGCGTTCAGCTTTGTGATTGGTCTCTTTTTCTACAATTGATGCCAGCGTATAAACTTCTGCTTTGCTCAATTCTAGATCCTGAGCTTTTTCTTTTCTATTGTCATTGTTCCAGAAGGAGTTGTATTCTTTTTTATTCCTCTCAAGTATAGCAGCAGGAGAAGCATTCCAGTACATCTGGTAAGTATTGGGGATAAAGAGGCTCATGATATTCTCCTTATCCAGCTCCATCTTATTTAAAGTCTCATCTGATGTAAAGTGATTTAGAATTTCCAATGAATCAACCGCGAAGTAAGGTGCTAGCTTGCCACTCAACTCTTCGATATTCCTTACATTATTAAAAGTCACATTGATGGGAACCTGGTTGCCGGACCTCAATACACCTATTAAGTCCCTGTTGTTCCAGCCATCTTTAATTAAGTATTTTCCATCTTTTACTTTACCATCCTTGTAATTCATGAATTTAGCTACGAGATCATATGTAAAACTACTCTTAATGAATTGAGAGTCCAGAAGCATGGTTTTCACATCATCATAGCCATCATCATCATGGATTGTAATGATGGTTTCTCCTTTTGGAATTGAAGTGTTCACACCATATACTGCATAAAAGAAGTAAGCCGCCAGGCCTAACCCTACTAACATAAATAGCAATAGAACAACAAGTATCCTGGTCTTATTCATAGATAAAATCTGAATTAAAAAGATTGAAAATAAAGATCATATGCTTTGACAATGGTAACGATCTTGAAAATGATATGTTTTAATAAGATTCTTTTTCGTTAGGAAAATCCCTGTCCTTTACATCTTTGATGTATTGTTCAACGCAACCTTTAATTACATCATATAATTCAGCGTATCTTCTTAAGAATCTTGGATTGAAGTCCTTGGTAATTCCCAGTAAATCATGCATGACCAATACTTGCCCATCTGTATGTTTACCAGCGCCAATTCCTATTGTAGGTATATCTATTGATTCAGAAACTGCTTTGCCAAGATGTGCTGGGATTTTTTCAAGAACAACGCTGAAGCAACCTATATCATTAAGCAATTGAGCATCACTTTTTAGCTTATTAGCTTCTTGTTCTTCCTTGGCTCTTACCGTATAAGTTCCAAATTTATAAATACTCTGGGGAGTAAGTCCGAGGTGCCCCATCACTGGTACCCCTGCAGAAAGAATTCTCTTTATCGAATCCTGGACTTCAGCACCTCCTTCAACCTTTACAGCGTGGGCACCTGACTCTTTCATGATTCGAATTGCTGAGTTCAATGCCTTCGTTGAATTTCCCTGGTAAGAACCAAACGGGAGATCTACAACAACAAGTGCCCGCTTAACTGCCCTAATGACCGATTGTGCATGGTAGATCATCTGATCAAGCGTAATAGGAAGCGTAGTTTCATGGCCTGCCATAACATTAGATGCAGAATCACCCACAAGAATAATATCAATTCCGGCGGCATCAATGATTCTTGCCATACTGTAATCATAAGCAGTGATCATGGAGATCTTTTCACCTTCACGCTTCATCCCTGCGATGATATGTGTAGTTACTCTTTTAACATCTTTCTTGGCTGTTGACATGTCCCGTTTTTGTAATGAGGCGGCAAGTTAATTGATAAATCGCAGCTTAGGAAAAATATCTTATATGGGAGTCAAATTTTAAAATATCTGACGATATGTCATATGTATTTTGGGATGTCAGGCGAGCTTGGCAGTAATAATGGTACAAGATGTCACTTTATCCTGTTGGCACATCAATTGACATAGTAGGAGTGTAATCGACAATTGTTAATCAAAAATATAAATCACAATTAAAAATGAGTAAAATAATTGGCATAGACTTAGGGACGACCAATTCATGTGTAGCGGTGATGGAAGGTAACGAGCCTGTGGTAATACCTAATGAAGAGGGTAGGAGGACTACGCCATCTGTTGTGGCTTTCCTTGATAATGGTGAAAGAAAAGTTGGTGATCCGGCTAAGCGTCAAGCCATTACCAATCCTACACGTACCATCTCTTCTATTAAGAGATTCATGGGTAATAGATATTCTGAAGTTACCATTGAGGCAGATAGAACTGCATATAAAGTTGGAAAAGGTGAAAATGATACTGTCAGAGTAGATATTGATGGTAGACAATATACTCCACAGGAGATTTCAGCAATTGTTCTTCAGAAAATGAAGAAGACAGCTGAAGATTTCTTAGGAGCTGAAGTAAAAGAAGCAGTGATCACTGTACCTGCTTACTTCAACGATTCACAAAGACAAGCCACCAAAGAAGCAGGAGAAATTGCCGGGTTGAAAGTAAGAAGGATAATTAATGAACCTACTGCTGCAGCTCTTGCATATGGAATGGATAAAAAGAATCAGGATATCACAATCGCTGTTTATGACCTCGGTGGAGGAACATTTGATATTTCAGTCCTGGAGCTGGGAGATGGAGTTTTTGAGGTAAAATCAACCAATGGTGATACGCACCTGGGTGGAGATGATTTTGACCAGGTGATTATTGATTGGTTGGCGGATTCATTCAAAAGCCAGGAAAACATTGACCTTAGGAAAGATCCTATGGCTCTTCAGAGGTTAAAGGATGCTGCTGAGAAGGCCAAAATAGAGTTGTCTTCTTCTTCTTCAACAGAGATCAATCTTCCATACATCACAGCTGTTGATGGTGTACCTAAGCACTTGGTATTAAAGCTTTCAAAATCACACTTTGAAAAGCTGGCCGATGACCTGGTTAATAGAACATTGAAGCCATGTCAGGAGGCACTGAAAGAAGCTGGATTATCAACAAGTGAAATAGATGAAGTAATTCTGGTAGGAGGATCTACAAGGATTCCAATTATCCAGGAAACTGTTGAAAAATTCTTCGGAAAGAAACCTGGGAAAGGTGTAAACCCTGATGAGGTTGTTGCAGTAGGAGCTGCTATTCAAGGAGGAGTTTTAAGTGGAGATGTTCAGGATGTATTGCTTCTTGATGTTACGCCTTTATCATTAGGAATTGAAACCATGGGAGGTGTGTATGATGTAGTTATTGAAGCCAATGCCACCATTCCTACTAAAAAGCAGAAAGTTTATTCAACTGCAGCAGATAATCAGCCATCAGTAGAAATACATATCCTTCAGGGAGAAAGACCTATGGCTCGGGACAATAGAAGTGTAGGTAGATTCATTCTTGATGGAATTCCACCAGCTCCTAGAGGCGTACCTCAGGTTGAAGTAACATTCGATATGGATGCTAACGGTATATTGAGTGTTTCTGCCAAGGATAAAGGAACTGGTAAAGAACAAAACATCAGGATTGAAGCGTCTACCGG
>JABDLO010000240.1 GCA_013002995.1 Saprospiraceae bacterium
CTGGGAACCTGGCAACAGATTGTGTTTATAGACTTCGACACCAGGGCAAGAAATAGGAGGGTAGTGGTGCAATTTACTGGAAAGTAAGTGGTAAATATTTAAAAATCAAGGCATCAGCCGTTCAATAACCCACCCATCATCAATCTTCCGGAATTGTATCCGGTCATGAATGCGATTTTCTCCGCCCTGCCAAAATTCAAATGCTTCAGGAACGATCCGATATCCTCCCCACATCTTGGGCATGGGGACATCTTTCCCGGAGAATTTATCTTTCAGTTGCTTAAACTTATCCATCAATAATTGACGATTGCTGACCACTTGTGATTGATCTGATACCCAGGCACCCAACTGACTCCCTCTAGGTCTTGAGGCAAAATATTTGGACGCTTCCAACATACTTATTTTCTCTGCACGTCCCCTAATCCTTACTTGTCGTTGAAGGTCCAGCCATGGAAACAATACTGCCACTTTTGGATTAGAGTTCATGTCACCTGCTTTTTTACTTCCATGATTTGTGAAAAACACAAATCCCGATGTATCAAAGTACTTCAACAGGACTGTCCTCACAGAAGGTTGACCTTCTGAATCAACTGTACATAGACTCATGGCATTCGGTTCGAGGACATCCCGCTCTTGTGCTTCCTCAAACCACTTTGTAAACTGCAGGAATGGATTTTTATCCACCGTGTCCTCCGTGAGGACATCAAGTATATATTCTTGTCTCTGATCTTTTAAATCCATTTGTAATCGATAAGTCTTTCAATTGAAACTATGAATTCGATATTTGTTCAAAATTAAATCAAATATCTTTACCAGACTTTTAATCTACCAAATTGATTCATATTTTCAACAATCAATAGAACATAATAAATATTTCCCATGCTCAGGTTTTTCATAGCACTAAGAAGGTCTCTTCTTGAATAATGTAAAATAAGCAGGTATACATCGTAATCTAAACAGAACTACAACATGAATTCCAATCAATATAAAATCGCCGGAATAGGATTATTGCTGTTTACCATCCTTAGCATTGCTCACTTTTCTTTAATCGACCTGAATATACTTGTTGAGGAAGAAATGGAGAAAGTATACGGTTACGTCAAAGGCAATGAAGGTGTTTTCAGATTCGGGATAGTACTGGACCTGATATTATTTTCAATTGGTATAGGAACGTTTACTGCAATATATCTGATTCTAAAGCCGCGATTCTCATTTTTAGCATTGTTTGCCTTTTCACTGATTTTGGTTGAGTTGGCGATAACTATTGGAGTGGAGATCACTAGTTTCCAGATATTAGAGTTGGTAAATTCAAGGATTCCTGGTGAAGGAGACTCGAATGATTTATTGATGCAGCTGAAATGGAGGTCTAATGGTTATTTGATTGTAACGGTTTTATTCAGTTTTGCTATGATATTGATTAGTTGGATGTTAAAGAGAGCTTCAATTATTCCTTTATGGATGGGATGGATTGGAATTGTAGCATTTTCAGGACTTGGAATCGCAATAGTATTGAACATTATTATTCCTGGAAATTTTTTATCGTGGCTTGGAAATGTTTCATCATTGATAGCCATGTTGTTTCAACTTATTCTGGGTGGGTATTTTTTAATGAAGAAATCAAACAATGAAGAATAGACTATAAATAAAAAGAGCGTCACAAAAATTGAATGCGACGCTCATTATTATTTTTTAAAATCCTCAAAATATCCTTGAAGTTTAAATTCTATTCTTTCAATTGATTTTAATTACACAGACTTCTGAGTGTAATCTTTTTTCGGTTTCTTTATTCTATATGGTGTGTTGGATTAAACTTTATATATTGATCAACATATTATGCAATGTGGGTTAAGCCCTTGCCTGTAGATTGAATATTGAATGGTATGAATATAGAAAAGTACTTTCTCATAATACTAATATTGATGCTTATGTGTTGTAATTCACCAGGAATTGGTGATGATCAATCTTCATTGTGCAGACAATTTCCTGACGTACTTAACTATACAGGCATCCCATCCGATTCAAGTGATAGGTCAGTATATATTTTTTCCGACAGAGGTGCATGGCAGGGATACGCATTGCCGGATAGTATTCACTTAGGAAGCTTTGTGGGCCCTTTTCTTATGACAATGAAAAATGGATCGTGGTTATCAACCTGTCTATCAAAAATTGTATTGCGGGATAACGATTCAAAATCAATGATCAATTTAGATGAAGCAGTAATTATTGAAAAATCATCCTATCCCGACCAATTATTGCAAAAGATTTTGGTCAAAGATCTTAATATTGAGTTGATATCAAGACTTACTTTTTTAAGCAATCGTTCGGCAATTATTCATATTGAAATTGAAAATCTTGATGAGAGTGAAGAAAAGGATCTAAATGTCAGTTGGGAAGGATCAAGAATGCTTAAGGAAAGTAGTTTCTCATTTTTCAACAATCAGGTGCAGATTTTATTCAATGATAGAGAGCATCGAGGTTTAATTCAATGGAGCAACTCTGATGTTCAGGCAACGATTTCAGATTCTACCTATCACCTGGATGAAGGGAGTATTATAATTCCAAATGGAGGAAAATGGTCAACTACAATAACCCATACATTTTGTTTCTCAACAGAAGAGATGGAGCAGGAACTGCATTTATTAAAGGATGCTTTGAATAATCCTCAGAAAACATTTGATATAAATGAAGAAATATGGGATGAAAAGATATCCAGGACTTTGAGAGTTATTAATCCTCAATTCAATTCTAATTCGTATCATAGAATAGCCGTTAAATGTCTCCAGACTTTAAATAATAATTGGAGAAGTAAAGCTGGCTTTTTAGAACATGATGGATTATTCCCAAGCTATAATTATGAATGGTTTCATGGTTTCTGGGCCTGGGACAGTTGGAAGCATGCTGTGGCCATTGCCCATTATGATGAAGAACTCGCTAAAGAGCAAATCAGAGC